>DAOVMP010000132.1 GCA_030630695.1 Candidatus Woesearchaeota archaeon | reverse complement strand
GTTCAAAATCCCTTTAACTGTTCTTCTGTTGCATTCCTTGCAGATGATTATTGTGTCTGATAAGTCATTCATTTTCTTCGTGTATACACAAGGTATATACAAGAAGTATATAAATGTTGTGGTTGTTTGGGCTTTGCACCAATATTAGATTCTGCACAAAAATTAACAGTTTTGCACAAAAATTCAAAAGTCTTAAAAATAAGGATTCTTTGTTATTTTTTATGGAATGGAAACCTAGAAACAAACCAAGGCTATACTCGATAAAGAATATTAAACTAAAGAATGGTGTAACGATTGGAATATTCCAAGGTTCTAAAGGCCAAAGACCTGAACTTGATATGGTGATTAAATATTTAGATCCAAGCAAAAGCAGCAAAGTCAGGACACCAAAACATATTCACTGGGTTATCGACTTGCTTATCAAGAAAGAACATAGTAAAGCATTAACTATGGATTTTATTTCTTATTTGAGGAGCATGTGGGACACATTAGAACCATTAAAAACTAAGAATGAACAATTAAATGTAGACCAGAAATTAACTCCCAACAAAGATTTGGCTAGGTTTGAAGACCTAAACATTTATGGTGAGTATTCTGTGGAATTTATTGCATATATCACTGAATTGTTCGTAATAGAAGAAAAAACAGGGATGGAAGACGCTCATGTGTTTAAAGAATTATTCGATGCCTTACTCGCTGAAAAAGATATATTCTATGTAGTATCAAAAGCTACACAGATAGGACACTGAATTCTATCATTTAACCTTATTACAATGCAAAAATTTGGCTCTACAAGCCTTCTAATGCCAAAATAGCATGCAAAATATGGCTTATAACACCTAAATTTTTATAAGGTGAATCAGATTGAATATATACATTATGATCCAAGATATGAACAAATCGGATATCTTTGAAAATGGCAGAAAAAAATAAACAAGAAGAACTAGTAGTCATGAGACTTAGGAAAGACCTCCATACGAGGCTTGTTGGGCTGGCAGACAAAAAATGCGTAACATTAACTGCCCTGACTAATGCAGCCATTAAACGTTATCTTGAGACCCATGAAATCACAATCAAAGATCTACTAGAAGTCATAGAACAAATACCTTCTCTTAAGTTACATAAAGAGATAATAAAGAAAGAATTAGATGGTTGTCCCAGTACTGTCTGTAAACAAATTATAAATATGGTTCATGGCAGAAGATCGTTTGTTTTTGAAGGAGATTTCGAAACAACCAAAGCTAAGATAGAATCTTTGGGTAAATCTAATCTGTATGGATTATTCATGAACATTTCTATGAAACATTTTGATATGAACAAAAGTTCAGACTTCCTTAATCAAATACAGGTTATGTTAAAGAAAAACAATTCACTGCTTGAAGCAGGATTGAATATGGGTAATTCAGAAAAAGATAGAATTTTGATGTTCGTTTCTTACAAAAAAGAGGATGATAAAAATGTCAGAGAAAAAAGTAATTGTAATTAAAACAGATACGTACAAAAAAACTTTGTATAAACTAAGAGATGCTAATAAGATACTGAGTGTAGAAAAAAAAATTGATAAGCTTGTGGGTAATCCAAATTTAGCAATACCTATGGGGTATCAGCATTCTGGAATTTGTGAAATAAAAGTCGGTTCTCAGATTAGAGTTTATGGTATTAAAAGAGAGAGAACAATTATTGCATTTCTTCTTGGTCCAGCAATTAAGCATAAAGGAAATTATAAACAAAGTAAAGAATACAAACGATTATTCGCGATGCTACAAAGATTAGAGGCACAATATGGCGAAGATTTTATTGAAGAATTAGAAAAATCACTTCGTTAAAATTGTATAATGTCCTTTTTTAAAATCTTTTATGGCAGAGGTCAGACCTTTAACTATTTTTTTGTTTGAAAGGACATTTATTGTTTTTTGTTGCTCTTTTATTATGGTTCTTAATTTTTGTTCTTTGGTCATTTTTTCACTTTTCTTCTTAACACCTTTTTTTTTCATTTTATATCACCCTCTAAATAGTAGCAAATATATATTTTTTATTTCACTATAAAAATCAATAAAAGAATAATATAAACCATTCCTCCCCATATCAAAGGAGAGTGTGTCTTTCTTTAAAAAATTTTTCATTTTTTATTTTTAATCTGGTGTTCTTCATAAAAATTTATTAATCTTCTAACAATTTCATCATCTGTATTTTTTCTTACAAAATCTAAGTTTCTTAATGTTTGTTTTGTTTCTTCTTTGAGTTTGATACAAGGATCTTGTTTTTTGACCATTAATAATCATTCCCATTCTAAGGTATATAAAGTTTACCTAATATATAAAGCTTATCCAGTATATTTAGTATATTACATATATCTAATATATAAAGTTTACTAAATATACCCAGTATATTAAATATACTTAGTATACATTACAATAATCTTTATGAGAAGTTAATAATTAGTTATAACTAACTCGCTTATTTTGCCTCTTCCTGTTCCTACGCTGCTTATCATCCTAGCGGCTTTAACCCTATTAATACAATAACCTTTGTACAGAGTTTCAATAAATTCTGTATCACTATTGCTTAACATAACTTCACAACTTTTTTTATCTAATTTCTTAAAGACTGCTGCTAGATGCTTTTGTTCTTCATCTAGAAATTTTTCTTTTGTATAT
>DAOVMP010000136.1 GCA_030630695.1 Candidatus Woesearchaeota archaeon | reverse complement strand
GTTTGATTGCAGAAAACAAGCATTACTTCAAAGAATAATCTTAATGTTCATAATTGAATTCCTTGTTTTTTAACCAGTTTAACTCAAATTTCCTTCCTTCTTCAATGTCCTGCAAAATGGTTTTCACTTTATCTGCAGCAATAATTGAAGGCACCAAAACAATCTTTATGCCTGCTGTAGAAAGCTTTTTTGCATTGTGCACGTCATGCGCCAAAACAATAAGTTTTGCAGCCATCTTTTTTTGCTGTAATTTTTTTGCCAGAATAATATTTGAATCAACACTCATTATAGTTGAAACAACAATTTTTGGTTTTACTTTCAGGATAAAATCAATTGTTTCTAAATCAGATACATCGCCGTAAAGAGTGTGAAAGTTTAATTTGCCTGCTTCTTTTAATGCCCTTGGATCAAAATCAACAACCAAAACATCTTTTTCATTTATTTTTCCGCCAAGAAAAATTCTTTTTCCTGTTTCCCCAAAACCAAGGCAGACAAAAGAATAGTTTTTATCTTCAGACATGTGCAATGAATCCTCAAAAAATCTTTTGCTGTGCAAAAAAGGCAGGAATCCAAACAAAGTATTGTAAATTCTGTTATTGTAAATAATAAAATAAGTTGAAACGCTGATTGTTGCAACTGCAACTAAAGTAATCATTGAAACAATTTCATTTGAAACATGCCCTACTTTTGCCCCCAAAAAAATAAGTATTAAAGAAAATTCGCTTATTTGTGCAACTGTCAGGCTTGAAAGAAAACTTGTTCTTCCCTTGTATCCTAGCTTGGCCATTAAAATAAAAACAATTATCGGGTTTCCTATAAGAACAAAAACTGAAAATACTATTGCAGGGATTAAAATTATATCAGATGCAGCAAACACTAAACTTGAGCCTAAAACAACAAAAAACAATACAATGAAAAAATCCCTTAAATACTTTAGTTTTCCTAATATATTGTAAGTGTAAGGAAGAGATGCAATTGAAACTCCTGCAAGAAAAGCCCCTATTTCTTTGGAAAAACCAAGAAAAATAGCTGCAGAAGAAAGAGCAAAGCACCAGGAAACAGCCCCAAGAAAAAGCAGTTCCTGATTCTTGGAAAGAGAATCAAATACTCTTTTAACCAAAAACCTTGAGGCAATGAAAAACAATAAAAATAATGCAATCAAACTCAAAACAAACTGGGAAAGCTGGCTGGTTAAATCAGTTGAAAAAGAAAAAGAAGAAATCAAAACAAGAGCTATAATTGCAACAAAATCCTGTACAAGCAGAAAACCAATAGAAATCTTTCCATACAATGAATTCAGTTCTTTTTTGTCAGACAATAATTTTACAATTATTATTGTGCTGCTAAAAGTTAATGCAACTGCTATATACATAGATTCTAAAAAACTAAAACCCAAAAGAGATGCAATTCCAAACCCTATAAGAGTAGTAAAAACAATCTGCCCTATTCCGGTTATAATTGATGTTTTTCCTATTTCTTTTAGAATCCTTAAATCAAGATTCATTCCAACAAGAAACAAAAGCAAAGCAACCCCAAGCTCTGAAAAAACATCCATCAATTCCTTGTAAATAATTACATTTAGAAAAGAAGAGCCAAGAATAATTCCTGCAAAAATAAATGCAAGCAAAATAGGCTGTTTGAATTTCCTGAACAAAAAGCCAAGCAAAGTAGCTAATATAATTACTGCTGCAAGCTCTAAAAAGAAATCATGAATCATAAACTAAAACTCCTTTGCCTGTTAATAACATATTTCAGTGTTTCAAGAAACACAAATGCAGTAAATGCTGCAGAAACACAGATTACCCAGTCAAACAAATTCAGTGTAGTGAACTTGAATATTTTTTGGAAGAACGGGACATACATTACAATTAATGTTGTTATGGCTACACTGACTGTTGCAGGCAGAATCCATTTGTTTGAAAATAACCCAATTTTGTGTATTGGTTCTTCTAAAGATCTAAAACCTGATGGAATAAAAATCACCATACCAACTATTGTTGCAAACACCATTGTCCTTGCTTTGTCAATATTTGCTGTTGGATCAGAATAAATAAATACTGCTAATGCTATTAAAGCCATAAACCCTGCCATAAACAACATTATTGTTGTATTTTTTCTTACCAAAAATCTTTCTTTTGGGTTTCTTGGAGGCATTTTCATTATTCCTTTTCTTGTTGGTTCAGCTCCAAGAGCCAATGAAGGCATTACTTCATCAAAAGAATTTATAAACAAAATTTGCAAAGCCAATAATGGCAGAAAATCAAAATCAAATAAAGCTATCCCAATAAATATTAAAATTACTTCAGTGAAATTTCTTGAAAGAAGATAAGTAGTGAATTTTCTTATGTTTTCATATATTGTCCTGCCTCCCCTGACTGCATCAACTATTGTTGCAAAATTGTCATCAATCAAAATCATGTCTGCTGACTCTTTTGTAACATCAGTTCCTTTTATTCCCATTGCTATTCCAATGTCTGCTTTTTTTACTGCAGGCGCATCATTTATGCCGTCTCCTGTCATTGCAACAATGTGGCCTTTTTTTTGAAGGGTCTGGACAATCCTCATTTTGTGTTCAGGGTGGGTTCTTGCATAAATCACTGTATGTTC
>DAOVMP010000121.1 GCA_030630695.1 Candidatus Woesearchaeota archaeon | reverse complement strand
GTTTAGAGGCGTTAGATTTACTGAAATTTTTAAACAAGATTATCGTTGGAATAAGGCGGCGGAATATTCTGCTAGTCAAGGAAGTAATATTATATTGGCAAGTGTTTCTGAACTTGGGGCTTTTCGTGTAGAGGCAAAAGGAAAAGATAATGTTAATTTAGATCAGGCAACTCGTACTGCGGCGTTTTATTTTAAGGTCGGCAATAAGTTTTATGCTGCAATTGATGATACTGTAGATCCTAAACAGAACATTGTTATTGCTAAAGGAGAAGAGGGTTTTAATTCTCATGCAAAAGATGGCAAATATCTTTTGTCTGTTAAGGACGATATTGTTAAGGGCGCTTTGTCAAGAGCTGAAAAAACCGGCAGAATTGTGGAAGTTAATGATTCAAGTCGTCTTGAACTTAAAGTCAAGGAAGAACGCAATGGTTCTGAGTTTGGCAGGCATGATTGGACTAAAGCAAATTTACTTCAAGCTGCAGAGCCTTATGCGCAAATGCTGCATGATCGTAATTGCGCTTTTAGTCGTATTTGGTCTTTAATTCCCGAAGAGCTTGAAAAGATCGGTGTTGATGGTGATTTTGTTGAAGTTCGGCTAGTAGGTCTTGGATTAATAAGTGATTATTTTGCTAAAGTGAAGTTAAATGATGAATTTCTTGGTTATGATTATGACAATGTTGGCAATATCTTTGCACACTGTTTGTTTAGTGATTTTGGTCATGCAGTAGGAGTTAGTGGTGCTCGTGAATTTTGCTCAAGAAAAAAAATAGTTAATTTATCTAATGAAAATATTTACGAATATGTCCGAAATATGTGTAAATAATTCTTTTTTTTAATTAGTAACTTCCTTCACTTCTTGCACAACAAAACTTGATGTTATCCATCCTTGTTTTTCGTTTTGTTTGACTTCATACCAGTATCTTCCTGTGTCTTTGCAGATTACGTATTGAAGCATTAAGATTGGTGCTCCTGTGCATGTTCCGCTTATCAGAGCTGTTTGTTCTGCTCCTTCTGCTGCAGAGCCAGGCATGCTCCATAAAGGAACTTCATCCATTACGCACTTGCCATCATACACTGCTTGTATAAACGCAGGTTCTGCAGATTGTGATGTTATTATCCCGCTTTTTCCACAGCCTACTAGAATAATTAATGTAAATAAAATAAATATTATTTTCGCAAGAAAAGCAGAGCTTTTCTGCGCGCCAAAAAACTTGTTTTTTGTGCGTTTCATTTGTTCAAAACCCATTTTGAAATTTTCATTTCTTTTTCACTAGCCAATTATGTGTTGCCCAAAATATTACTGAGAAAACTAATGAGCCAATTGCAAAGTAAAGAAGTCTTATAACCTCATATCCTAATACGCTCTTCATCATAATTTTCACCTCTCTTTTAATAGATAGCTTAAGACATATTTATACATTTAGTATGTCTTTAGCTATTAGCCAAAGATGTCTATTTATGTATTAATCACGGCTTTGGCTATATATTTAGAATTAGGTATTATAAATATTTCGTTTAATTTATGCTTCTTCCTTCATCTCTTTAACTACTTTCTTAAAAGCAGCTACCTGTTTTTCAGTCAATTCTTTCCATTTGATGTATTTTACTTTAATATCTCTTAGAAAACTGTTTTGTCTGTAGAATTCTTCTGGAATATCAAACATTTTTTTCATTTTTGGATCTTTGATATTGCCTTTCATTTCTGCTTTTTGGCAGTCATAGCATATTGAATATCTCTGCCTGGAAGAAATAAGTACATAGTTTTTCTTGCATTTGTAGCATTTCTGTTTGAACTTTACCATTTTAGTATCAAGCTCCTGAAGGGATTTGAACCCTCGATCTCAGCCTTTTTGTATGGATTATACCAAGGCTGCGCTTTACCGAACTAAGCCACAGGAGCACTCGATGTTTTTGCGAGGTACGATTTCTACACTCCTGCGAGCCTGTGCAGCTTTATGCTGCACTTCTTTGGCTTCACTCTCAAAAACCTTTGGTTTTTGTGAGTTCCCGCGAAATTGCATTTCGCAGGATAACCTTTGTAAAGGTTAGAACTAAGCCACAGGAGCAAGTTATACTATATTAATTGTGTCATTATTTTTAAATCTAGCGGAACTATTGATTTATATATGTTCTTATGTGCCATAAAATTTATATAGAGCCTAGACATACCTATTTTTAGCGGGGTGATTTGCTATGTTTGCTTATGTTCAGATTGGCTTGGAAAATGTTAGTGAGCAGGAAATTAAAGATAAATTAAAGTTCTTTCCAGAGGTTAAAGATGTTCATATTCTTTTTGGTGAATGGGATTTGATGGCTAAATTAGAGATAGAGTCTCCTGAGCAATTAGCCACGTTTATAATGGAGAATATTAGACCAATCGAAGGTGTTAAATTAACTAGTACTTTGATTGTTGCTAAATAGGTGATACTAATTTTAAGAAATTATTCAATAACAACTGGTATTGTGGATTTGATTAAGAATATTAATTTAGATTTCTTTGGTAGAAAATTAGAAGAAGAAGAGATAAAAGAAGCAATTAAGGAAAAACCAGAATCAGGAATAATATATGGTGTTCAAAAAGACAAGACTTTGAGTATAAGAAGTGATTTAATGGATATAATGAGTCAAACTCCTGTTGGTTTTAGGAAAAAAGAGTATGGTGATAATCAATATGATACCACCATGCGTTTTCGTCGCAATCCTGATACTGGAGAGTCGATAATAAGAATTCCTCCAACTCATAGAAGAGTTCTTTTGTTTGATGAGAAAATTGTTCCTGAGAATCAGGCAGGATATCTTGTTCTTTTGGAAAAATTTATTGTGTGTGAATTTAGACGTGCAGACATAATTTTAAAGCCCAGCGGGTGTAAGCCAGAAACTATTATAAAACGAAAACAAAGGCTTAGTGATATTTATGGAGGAATT
>DAOVMP010000088.1 GCA_030630695.1 Candidatus Woesearchaeota archaeon | reverse complement strand
TTTAATTCTATAAATGAGCTGACGATTTTTTGGCAAGATATAATTTATGATTTGTTTAAACAATCAAAAACTTTTTCAAAAACATATTATCAAGCTGCACATCTTTGGGAAGGTTTGATACATGCAGATAAAGAAAAGTGCCTTATGACCTCACTTAAAAAAAAGAAGATTAAAGCATTCATCTTAAGTACTGGCAGTTCTCCGCTTGATAAGAATATAAAACGATTTTATACTAGTATAGGAGTAAAAGTATGTTTAAATCCATCATTATCTTCTTTTGATAAAAGTTATTATGTTGGCGTTTATGGTGATGTAATAGTTCAGACAGAATATCCTAAAAAAATAGTAATCGCACTGGATAATTTTTTTAGACAGAACAAAACAATTGATACATTAGATATTAACAAGTTATTAAAGATTGTTAATCAAAAAAGCGAGTCAAAATTGATTGTAATAAATAATGCTAAAATGGCTAAACAAATACAAAACTCAATAAATTCTCAAATGTACTAAACAGAACTTTTAGTCCTGCGGACATTCAGACTGCTACACAGAATTGATTGGAACTGCGCTTTTACTATTAGGAGGTACTCTCAAAATAATATTATACTTGCTTTTCTTATGATCTTTTATGGGCAATACTATAATTGTTGATATCAAGAACAAAGGAAAAGGATTACTCGCTTTAAGACAATTTGGTGCTGGAGACATATTATTTAACCTTGACTTTTCCAAAGCAAAGAATACAATTAAAGAAAGTGCAGTATCTCAAATATCTAATAAAAATAGAGAACATTTAGTTTTCATTGGAAATGGGAAATTCGTTCTTGATTATTCTATAACTTCATTCATAAACCACTCTTGCAATTCAAATTTATACATTAAATACCTAAATCACGCAAAATATAACATTATTGCAAAAAGACCAATCCAAAAGAATGAAGAACTTACACTGGATTACGCATTAGACCAAGGATGGCGGCAGAGTGATTTTTTATGCAATTGTAAATCCAAAAAATGCCGTAAAAAAGTAGTTGCTGATTTTTTTAAATTATCAAAGAAAGTTCAAAAAGATAATCTAATTTATGCTGCTCCATGGATCAAAAGAAAATATACAATGAAATAAACAAATTAGCAAGAATCATGAGTATGTTTGGGTGATGGAGAAGTGATTTTACATAGGTTTTATAAAGCATAATTCTGTTTACAGGAGAATGTCAAAGCGTATAGGTTATATTTTGTTATTTGTTCTGATATTTTTGTTAGTAATTAATACCGCTAATGCAATGCAGTATTCTAAGATCAATTCTGTTCAAGACTGCTTGGATCTATATGAAGGAGATTTTTCTTGTTTTCAGATTTTAGCTGAAAAAACAAATGATATTTCTCTTTGTGATTATCCTGTGAAAGAACCAGTCTCAGTTAACAGAAGAAATGAGTGTATTGAAAGTATTGCAATTAAAACCAAAGATGTTGCTGTTTGTGACAGATTTACTGGTGAGAAAAAGGGATATTGCATTTTTAGAGTAGCAGAAGCGATGCAAGATGCTTCTGTTTGTGCATTGATTTCTGAGGATTTAATATATACAGGTAGACTTCCGCAGATGAAATTGAGAGATGCTTGTCAATATGAAATTTTACGATATAAAACGAATGATTGTTCAGAACTGTGGGATAATAGAGCCCGAGATCTTTGTTATTTAGAAAAATGTCAAACTGTTGAATGTTGTCAAAATATTAAGGGGGCTTCCTGGAGTGAAGTTCATAGGAACAAATGTATAGCTAAAGTAGGACAACAAACAGGCGATTTATCGTTATGTATCCAAACACAAGATGGGCGTTGTTTTGCTAAAGCCATTGAAGCAATGGAATCACCTTCACCAGCACTTTGTGACCAGTTTAAGAATACAGAATGGTTTTTGCCTTGCATTGGCTCAGTTGCCAATAACATTGAAAATCCAAAATTATGTTTGCAAGCGTTGGATAATAAAGAAAATATTGATCGTTGTTTAAACATGGTTAAGCATATTGAAGCTTGTAAATTAATGACAGATGTTGTTAAAAGAGATAAGTGTGCTGAGCATATTGCATTATTTACATCACATAATCCGGACGATTGTAATGTTATTAGTGATGCAACTGTAAGACAAGAATGCAGAAGATCTTTAAATGTTTTTTCTCAGCGTTCTAATCCAATAATTGATGTATTAATTATGTTGATTATTGCTGGATTATATTTTGTTATTTTGAGACATGACGCGAAATATTTACCTTGGGTAATGGGTTTGGCTGTTGTTTTTGTGCAAAGAATTTTCCTTTTGATTGTTCCTTTTATAAATATTCTTATGGAAACTCAGCCAGTAACTCGTTTATTAGCTTTTACAGCAGGCATTAGGTTTACAGATTGGTTTATGTGGGCAATACAATTAAGAAAATATTTCCCGTATAATTGGTTATTCTTGTTAACAGCAGATATTATAACCTTATTATTAGTGGTCTTAGTAGGATATCTTGCGCAGAAAAAAGGAATAAGTGTTGTTAAAACTACTCTCATCTTTGTAATAATTCTTGTAATAATAGCAATTATGTTGCTTCTTAGTCTTGCGGCGATGCTGAGCGGATAAAATAATTAAATTCTATTCCTCTCTTATCTATTGTTTGCGTTGGAACTCCTTTAGCCAGGAGTTGTTTTCTATGTTTATAGAGAAGGTATACCAGTCAGGATTTTTTGATTTGACGAATTTCAAGAAGGCTTTTTGTTTTGATTCAGGCCACTCATTGAATCTTTCAGCAGTGTCACAGAGATAACTCTTGAAACAGAAAGTCCTCTTTCTAAGGTCTTCTCCTGCAAACGTGGGGTGCAGGGGGCAGATTATCTTGTTGTTTTTCCAGATAAGATTATTACAGACACCACAAGCCCTAATAGCCCCTGTGTTTTCCCGCTCTGCAAAGCTCTTAAGGTTCTTGAACTGCTTGAATGTTAAGGTATTTCTCTTGAAAGCATCTTCCAGCTCTTTTCTGCTAGGGACAGCATCATCAATGATGCAGCACCCAAAGCAGTAATACTCTCCAAAAGTGCATAATTCTGAAAAGGCCATACTTGTTATCGGGGTGTGTCTGCTTTTAAAACTTTGCCAATAGCGCGCTGCGTTTTGCTTGTTAAATATGGTGTATGCTAGATTTATGTGCATTCGATTGCATTGCCGAGAACTTCGCCAGGCGCTATCGGTCCTGCTAAACTGTACTTTTGTATTTTTTATACAAAATGGCAAAAGTCCAGTAAGTTAACTTTTGCGTTTTATCGTTTAAACACAGCACACAAAAGTTAACTAAACAAAAAGCTTTTAAAGGGACGTTAAATTTTAGCACAGCATGGCAAAACTACCTGGCAGTAACCCGTGCAAGGGGTGTCCGGCATTGTGCTGCAAGTTTGTTGCAGTAGAACTAGATGAACCAGACTGCGAGACAGACTGGGACGAGATAAAGTGGATGCTGTGCCATGAAAACATCACAGTCTATAAGGATAATGAAAAGGACTGGCTTGTGGAGTTTGCGACAAGATGCAAGATGCTTGATGAAAAAAATCACTGCAAGATATATGACAAGAGACCTCAGCTATGCAAAGATCATGATTCAGAGAGCTGTGTAAAGTATGGAGAGGGTGATGTATACATAATTCTTTTTGAGAAGCCAGAAGACGTAGATGAATACAGGGAATTGTTGAAAAAAGGGCCTGTAGAGAAATTTCCAGTTCCAAAAAAAGAGTGATT
>DAOVMP010000010.1 GCA_030630695.1 Candidatus Woesearchaeota archaeon | reverse complement strand
TTGATCGATTCAAAAAGATATCGGAGCAATATTGGCAGAAACTGGTTTAGGAAAAAAAGATATTGTAGTTGATGCAGGAACAGGAGCAGGAGCTTTAGCATGCGCACTAGCAAATGTGTGCAAACATGTTTATTCTTATGAAATTAAAGAAGAACATCTAAAAGTAGCTAAAGAAAATATAAAACGTCTCAGATTAAATAATATAACACTAAAGAAAAAAGATGTAAACAAGGGAATCACAGAAAAAGAGGTCAATCTAATCGTTCTAGACCTTCCAGAACCATGGAAAACAGTAAAATCTGCACAGAAAGCATTAAAAATAGGAGGATTCTTAATAGCATATACTCCTACAATAATACAAGCAAGCCAATTTGTGGAAGAAATAAGAAAAAACAAATCATTTTTATTTGATAAAACAATTGAACTAATCCAAAGAAAGTGGATTGTTGATGGACGAAGATTAAGACCAAGCTCAGCAGAGATCGGACACACAGCATTTTTGACATTTGTGAGACGAATAAAATAAAAAAAGAAAATGAAAAAAAAGAGAAGACCAACTCTAAGACAATGGTGTACAGAAGTAGAACTAATAGATGTTTCTCTGAATAAACAATATTGGAGCATGGAAATAGGACTAAAATATGACAAGAAAAAAATCGCAAAATTAGAAAAACAAAGTTTAAAACTTTCAGAATATTTTCTGAAAAAATTTGATGAACCAAAAGAACTTATAGATATATGCATTGCTGGCATTGCAGGAGCAAAAACATATCGATTATCAATAAAATTCAAAGAAGACAGATACAAAAAAATAAGAACAAACAAATATAAATTCAACAAACAACCAGTTTCCTGGAATACTTGGAGGCAATTTGCAGCAAAAGCAACAGATAAACAACGAAAAGAAGTATTTGATACTTTTATTAAACTAACACCAAAAATAACGCCGATAATTAAAGAAAAGTTCGAAACCAACAAAAAAATATACGCGCAATATGGAACAGATGCTTTGAGCATGTACTTACGAGATCATCAAATAAAAGCAAAACCATTAATTAAAATTTTAAAAATACTGCGAGATAAATCAAAAAAGACATTTAAAAAACAATTCCAATATTATTCCAAAAAAATTCTTAATAAAAAACCAGAATATTATGATGACTTGTATTTTGTAAGAAATGCAATTTTTAAAGATATGATTGCTGGATTTAAAAAAATAGACGGCATAAAACAAATCAAAAAAGCAATGAGAGAGATGGGATTAAATCCAAATAAAATAAAAGTAGATACTGCGAATAGACCAAAAAAATATGCTTCGCCTTTTTGCTATCCAATAAAAGTACCAACAGATGTAAGATTATCTTATAAACCGGAAAATCCATTGAATGATGCAAACTCCATGTTTCATGAATTCGGACATGGAATACACGAAAGCTCTATAGATAAAAACTTACCTTATTGGATAAGAAATGTAAGTTCAATGGGTTTGGCAGAGACATTTTCAACATTTTTTGAACATTTAATGACAGAATATGATTATTTAATAGAAGAAATGAAATTTGAACCAGAATACGCAAAAAAATTAATCAGAAGAATTAATTTTATGAAATTATTTGGAGTTTCTTTTTACACAGGAAATTCATTATTTAGAATCGCGTACTGGAAAGAAAACCTAAAATTTAAAGACTGCAATAAAAGATATGCAAAAGAGTTAAAGAAAAGCATGGGAATGAAAATACCCGGAGCATACTGGCAATTACATCATATATTACCTTCTAGTTTAATGTATGTTCCTAGTTATATGGTTGCAGAAATACAGCAAGAAAAAATCAAAAATAAATTAAGAAAAAAATACGGAAACAAATGGTGGAAATCAAAACAAGCAGGAAAAGAAATACTAAAACTAATGCGTCCAGGCATGAATTCCGAAGCAGCAGATTTTTCAAAATTAACAAGAAAAGATATAAATAATTATGTTAAAAGTATAACAAGAAAAATCTAATGTAAAAAACATAATAATATAGATTTAGTATGTTTTTTCCAAAAAGCGAAAAACATTTCTTCATACAATAGATGTTTTTCACTTTAACTATAGTACAAACTATTAGCTTCTTTTTGTTCTTGATCCATTCTAGAACCAGGCTTATTGATTCTAGGACGATTGCTGTCCTTATCTCTTCTCATAGTTATATCCAGCTCAGTCAAAAACAAATTCATACCTTCTTCCATTTCAAAAGGACCTTTAGATTCACCAGATTTAGCAGGAATACCCTCAAAAACAATTAATTCATCTGATAAATAATCAATAAACAGTAAATCATGATCGACAACAAAAACAGCACAACCGCGAGATTCTGCAATATCATTAATCACTTTAGCGACAATCAATCTTTGCTCAACATCCAAATAAGCTGACGGCTCATCTAATAAATACAAATTAGCTTCTTGAGCTAAACAATAACAAATCGAAACTCTCTGCAATTCACCGCCAGACAACTCATTAATAGGCCTTAACAACAAAGGATCAATATTCAACGGCTTAATCAATTGATTTTCATATTTTCTAACAGCATCACCAAGCAAAGAAGCAACAACATCTTCAGAAGAAGAATCCAAATACTGAGGCTTATAACTAACTTTAATATTTTCAGCAATATTACCGGAATCCTGCTTTAAAACCCCTGCCAAAATCTTAGCAAAAGTAGTCTTACCAATACCATTTTCACCTAAAACACCAACACTTGCTTTTTTATGAATAGTTCCTCTCTTAGCAAGCAAACTAAAATCACCCAATTTCTTCTGAATATGATTCCAGGAAGTCAAAACAGACAAACCATCCTTGCTAATCGGCGGACGCGGATCAAATTTCAAAGAATAACCCCTAAAACGCATATTCATATCACGCATATAACCATCCATGTAAATATTAATACCATTACGAGTAACTTTAGGTAAACTAACAATACCATAAACACCCGGCTTGCCAAACATAATATGAATCATATCAGTCATATAATCAAGAATAATCAAATCGTGCTCAACGACCAATACAGCAGTGTCATCATCTGCTAAAGATTTAATAAATTTAGAAACTTTAATCCTTTGCTTAATATCTAAATAAGATGACGGCTCATCGAAAATATATACATTTGCTTTTTTCAAAACAGTTGCTGCTATTGCAACTCTTTGCAATTCTCCACCAGAAATATTAGAAATTTCAGTTCCAAGAACGTTTTTTAAATCTAAAATCTCAACAATTTCATCCATCTTGCCTTTTTCATCAACTTTAGACAATAAACCACGAACATTTCCATTATACGTCTTAGGAATAGCATCAACCTGCTGAGGCTTATAACTAACTTTTATCTTTCCTTCTTTGATTTTTTCAAAAAAACCCTGAGCTTCAGAACCCTTGAAATAATGAATCAAAGCATCAGAAGAGGCAGTTTCCTCTTTACCTAAATTAGGCTGTAACATTCCTGCAAAAATCTTAATAGCAGTTGATTTACCAATACCATTTCTACCTAAAACACCAACAACCTTACCGAAAATTGGTGTTGGAAGATTATATAGATGAAAACCGTTTCTTCCATAGCGATGAATAGGTTGTTTAGCCAATTCTTCAGGCAAATTTATGATTGAAATAGCATTAAAAGGACAACGATTAGGGCAAATGCCGCAGCCAGTACAAATTGTTTCATCAATCCTTGCTTTGTTATCAACATCTTGAGTAATACAATCCTTTCCAGTTCTGTTAACAGGGCATAATCTAGCACAAAGATGGCCTCCGCAACCAATAGGATTACATTTCTCTTTCTCAACTACAGCTATTCTAGGCATAATACACACAAATAAGGCTAAGTTTTATAAATATATTACTATATTTAAAGAGTATGAAATGCGAGATATGTAAGAAAAAAATAGGAGAGACTTTTCTAAAAAAAATACTAGGAACCATAATCAAAGATTCAAAAGGTAAAAAACACATGATTTGCTTTGAGTGTCAAAAAAAGTTCAAGACAAAAGAAGAAATTCTGATGAATTTGTAATCACCGCCCTCGTAGCTTAGTAGCTATAGCGGCGCTCTCGTATTAAATCGAGAGATAAGCGCAGATCGGGGGTGCAAATCCCCTCGAGGGCTTATTTCTTTTTAAGAACCAGAATAATATTCTCTCCAAAAAATAGATTTTTGAATGGGAGTTTCAATCTAATCAAAGGAATAACACTGCGATTATAGGTTATTTTTTCAATATCGAATATATCTCGACTTAACAATTGGATTTGCCATAAGAAAGAAGGCAAGAAACGTCCACTTTCTTTGTTAGGAAACACAGGAAAATGACCTGTAAATAAATAAATCAAACGAGCAAACCAGTTTTGATTATTTGTAACAATCAAGATTAATGTTCCATTATCTTCTAAAATTCTATGCATCAGTTTAAGCAAAAGACGGGGATTATGAACTCTTTCAATAACTTCAATACTGATAAGCATATCATGCGTGTTTTTCTTATCTTTTACAGCAGAAATATCTTTTAGTTTAATATCCAAAGGAGTTTTTGGATTATATTTATTAATCAACTCAGCTAATACTTGAAAAGTACTCTCAGAAAGCTTTCGCAAATCAGGATTATCCTTAAAAATCGCATTAGCTCTATTAATATAATCATCTCCCATACGATTTATGAATAGAACACAGTATTTATGGTTTTCTATTGAGAAGAAATAGCTTTATATACTATTCTCTATGAATCTTTTACATGAGTTTCATAGAACAAGCAAACAAAACATATCTAGAAAACTTTCCAAAAGAGTCATATTATGGCAGATGCATCTTTCTTAGCTGGTATTGTGAAAAAGGAACATGCAAATTCTGCTTTAGATCAACAATACATCATAAAGTAAAACATGCACAAAATGCTAAAAGAAGCATGGCATCAATCTTAGTTGAAGCAATTCTAGCAAAAAAGTTAGGATGGAATATAGAATTCTTAACAGGAGGATATGGAATATATCCATTTGATGAGTTATTAAAAATAATACAAAACATAAATCAAATATTAAAAAACAAAGTTTGGATAAACTTAGGTTCATTTACCGAAGAAGAATTAAAACAATTGAAACCGTATGTAGAAGGAATTTGTGCATCAATCGAAACAGTAGACGAAAAACTGCATGATGAACTCTGTCCTGACAAACCAATCGAACCATATTCAGATATGTTGAAATTAGCTGATAAACTTGGGTTTAAGAAAAGTATTACAATAGTAATAGGATTAGGAGAAAAACAAAAAGACTTTGAACTGCTAAAAGATTTTATTAAAGAACATAAGTTAGATAGAATAACATTTTATGCCTTAAAACCAGTTTCAGGAACTATTTTTGAAAATAAACAAGGACCGGAAACAGAATATTATGCCGATTGGATAGCAAAAACACGAATAGCATTTCCAAAAATAGAAATAATTGCTGGAACAACCGCACGAAGATATAAAGAAGCAGGAATATTACTAAAAGCAGGAGCAAATGCAATAACCAAATTTCCAGCAACAAAACTTTTTGGTACAAAACAGGCAGAAACAATAGAACATGAAGCAAAAAAAGCAGAAAGGCCTCTAAACGGAACACTAACAGAACTACCAAATATCGACTGGAATAAAGAAGTTGATTCACTAGACTTAAATACTGAACTTAAAGAACAAATAAAAGAAAAATTAAAACAATATATTAAAACGATGGAAAAAAATATAAATAGAATAGAATAAACAATATACAATGGCGCAAATACTAAAAAGAATCCTAAGAAAAGCAAAAGAACCAAAAGTATTAGTGTCCTTATTTTTAGCCAGCATAATGGTATTCAGTGTTCTTGGATTTATGATGTCTTATCAAATGGAAGACAATACAATAGAGAGAGAATACAACGGTTATAAGTTTACACAGCTTTATAATGGCATACAGATAGAAGTAAACAATCAAAAAATATCACTTAACTACTTTCCAGAACAATTAGAAGGTATAAATATCAGTTCTGCAGTAAAAGTAGTTTTAGATAATTCACAAGTAATTGCAATAACATATGATGGTGATTCAGAATACAAAGAATTTTTTGCAGAACAACAATTTGAATTAAATAATAAGCTGGAAAAAATAGATAAATATGTCATGCCGGGAATTGTAGATAATACTGATTTTGAGCAAATAACACAAATAGATTGCCGCAATGCAACACCAACATTGCCGGTGATTCTCTTTCAAGAAGGAGTATTAACAAACATAACATTTAATAATAATTGCGTAATTATTAATATCGGCAATATAAATGATGCATATCGAGTGGGAGACCTGCTATTCTATCATATGGCAGGAATAATGGAATAAAATGGGATGTCCTGGTGCTTGTCCAATAGAAAGTCCAGAAGAAGCTAAAAAAATAGATGCAGAACTACAAGCAGAAGATAAACCATTAACACCTTCTGCAAAAAAATTCATGATTTTTCTGATTGTATTATTTATCTTTATTTTCTTATTTATTGTCTTTGGAATATCATGGATGTATCCTGATCAAGATGATAGTTATCCGACAATGGAATACAATGGATTTTCATTTGAAAAAATAGGCGGGCTTTGGCACACCAAATGGCAAAATAATGAACAAACATATATCGTATCATTAAGATACAATCCTGAAGAGGTTGAAGATGTTCCTGTATTCGGCACTATAACAGAAACATTTAATCAACATGATATATACATATCATTTGATCCAACAGCAGACCCACGCGAATTCAAGTATACTGCGCTTGCAAACTCAGAATTGAGCCTAAGCCTTGTGAGAGCTTTTATCAAAAAACCAATAGCTGCTTGCATAAAAAATGAAACCGTGGCATGTGAAAACAGACCAATAGTGACCTGTGAAACTTCTAATAAATCGGTAATTATCGTCGCGGCAAACGGCGATCCTGCAGTATTAATGAAAGATAACTGTATAATACTAAAAGGAGAAGGATTAGATATATTGAAATCAACTGATAAATTATTATACACTTGGTATAGAATAATACATCCTATATCAATACCTCTTGAAGAATTTGTTGATCAAGCAGAAATAAGTGAATAAATCATTTCTTTGTGTTAGTGCGAGGCCTTGCTTGCTTCTCAACCTCACTTCGTTCAGGTCGTATCGCATGATTTACACTCTTCATCGGCAAACTACGCACTAACATATGATATGCCATAAAATTAATAAAGAACACATCACATAATACTATATGTATGTGGATTATATATTGTTCTGAACAGCTTGACGGCATTGCCGCAGCGGCAATACTTTTCAGATATGCTCGACTAAGAAAAGCAAAAATACGCCTTGGAGGATTTCTAAACTATCAGAATATCGAGGAGAAATTCCCGGAGATGTCAAATTTAAAAGGGGATCTAATATTTATTCTTGATTTTCCTCCAGAACAAATACAAAACCTCGAGGAAAAATTCAAACAAATATCCCGAAACAACAAAATAGCGTATTGGAACTGCCATCACCCTTATGATGCAAATACAATAAGCATAATGATGAAACACATACATTCTCTAGATTTCTCAGGAACATTAAAAAATTCGACTAAAAAGGAATCAAAACTATGCTCCGCAGAACTTGCCTGTAATAAATTCCTTCCAAAAGACCCTGTTGCAATAGAATTGAAAACACTAGCTCACGACATAGAATTTTGGATAAGACAAAACCAAACAGCAATCAAATTAGCAGATTTAATACAATCTGGATTCAGCAAAAAAGAACTCGCCGATATATTGTCCCGCGGGGTTGTCTGGTCAGAAAGATTTGAGAAAATCAGAAAAGAATATCTGCAAAAAAAGACAAAAGCATCAGAAGATTTAATGAAAAAACTTGTGATAAAAAAATATGTCGACTTAAGATTGGGATTTGCACTTTCCTCAAGCATCTTAAGCAGTGCAGATGCAGGACAAAAGATGCTTGACAGCCACAGTGCAATAGATATCTCAGTAATTTTTTTTAGAAACGGCAAAATAAGCTTTAGAAGAAAAGATAATGTTGATATAGATTTAAGTAAAATAGCACAATTATTCGACGGGGGCGGTCATCCATATGCTGCAGGCGGAAAAATACAAAAGAATATCTCGTCGGAAAACTTAGATAAAATAATTTTTTTAATTGACCGGCAATTAAAGAATTTCTTTCTAGACTAAATACACAAAAAAATCAAAACATTTAAATACTATTAATTCAATTATTTAAGTAAATTAAGATAAAAAATAAAAAGAGGTGCAGGTAAATGGCAAAAAAGAAAAAGAAAAAGAAGAAGAAATAAGGGCTTTTACCTTTCACTGCCTCGGGACCTTTCGGGGCAGTAAACTTTTTTATTCTATCTCGTTCTCAGCATAAGATTAATAAAGACTTATTGTAAGAACAATAGATATGATATTATCAATACAAGAAATCATTGACATTATAATAATGACCATAGCAGTAGGTTATATATTGATGGGCATATTCTCTTTTCGACGTAAAAAAACAAAGAACGTATTCGACTGGCAGGCATTTAAATTCTCAATAATAGTAACTGCACCAGCACTTATATTACACGAACTAGGACACAAGTTAGTTGCAATGGCATATGGTCTTGAGCCAATATTTCATGCAGCATATACCTGGCTTGGAATTGGTATTGCTCTAAAACTTCTAAGAACTGGATTTATCTTTTTTGTTCCAGCATATGTTAATATCTGTCCAACAGGCGGATGTGACAATATATCTCCCCTAGCAATGTCTTTAATTGCTTTTGCAGGACCAGGAATGAATCTTATTTTATTTGTAGGTGCATGGGTCTTGTTAAGATCGGGAAGAAATTTTTCTCCAAAAGTAAGATCAATACTGCATGTTACAAAAGTAATCAATATATTCTTATTTATATTTAATATGCTACCCATACCTATGTTTGATGGATTGAAGGCATTATATATCGAGCGCGGGCGCTTCATGCTCTTATTTTTAGGCGCTATGATCGCGTCTAGTGTGGGGATCGGTTACATCATTGATAGAGTCAAACGGCGGGTTGTCTTCATATG
>DAOVMP010000019.1 GCA_030630695.1 Candidatus Woesearchaeota archaeon | reverse complement strand
CATAAGTCTTAAAAATTTCCTATCAAAACCCCAAGATGCAAAACCCAAAGGTTGTTTGCCTGTTTTTTCAAGTGTTTCTAAAGATCTTTCATATGCCTCTGTAAAAAGCATACTTGGAACAATGCTTAATTCTTGGAATGTTTTTTCTGTAAAGAAATTTGACGTGTTTTCAATATATCTTCTGAATTTTTTACCTAACCTAGATCTATTTCGCATCTTTTCAATAAAAGAATTTATAGTAGACTCATAAACAACTTTAATCCTCGTAAACTCTGGAAGACTTTTAATTGTTGCGTGGGCAAGTCTTTTTAATCTTTTACTTTTTAATAATCTTAGAGCAGAATATTTAAGCCGGCCGCCTGTGTCTATTGCTAAATTCCAGTCAAGGTTTTTCCCGTGTTTCGCCTTGTATTTTTCTCCATATCTCTCTATTATTTCTTCTTCTGCAAGAAAATAAATATATTGTTTCATTGCATCTTTATGCGAAATTTCTGGATCTTTAACTAATGTCTTTGAAAAAGGATTTGGAATATCCATTGATTCATCTAAAACTGCAACTTGATACGGCTGTAAGTAATCAATTTCATGAATCAAATTGGCTGGACTTTGAACAAAAACCTCTAGAGTAGGCAAATATTCTGTAACTATTTTATTAGGAGATTTTCTATTAATAACTGGAACATCTGCAAGAATTTCATCTATGTTTCTTCCTTTTACAAGCTGTTCACCAAGCTCTACAAAAAGAGGAAGAAGTATTTTATCCTGCTCTGGCTCATCTGGTTCTCCAGATCTGGCGTATATTTCTCTTGTCTGACTGTTAAAAAAATCCTTTTTGTCTTCATATTCCTCTGCCTTTTGCCTAATTTCACTCATAATCTTATTATACTCCTCAATAGCAATATTTACAATATCTTTAGGCTGCGGCGGTTTTAGAAGATGATCCCTTATCTCACTAACAGTCGGCATGAAAATAAGTATTACTATTTGATTTATAAAGTTTATGAAGAATCATCGAGTGACATCTGTTTTGTCTATTTCTTTTTCTTGATAATGTCCGAATAAATATGTTGAAGATCGTCAAAAACATTAGGCTGTTTTTCCTGTTTTGAAAGAACTCTAAGATTTTTAATTGCTTTTGCCTCTTTCTTAATTGGCTTAGCAGAGGGCGCTTTTTGCTTCCTGGCTTTCTTCTTTTTTTTGGTTTTTGTGTGTTTCTTTTTGCTTTTCTTTGCAGGAGAAGTTTTGCTTTTCTGTGTACTAAGAGGCTTTGAGCTTTTGGATTTAACTTTTTTTGGCTCTTCAAAAGCTTCAGCTAACGAAGGATAAAAAGTAGTCTTTGCAGGCTCTTTTTTAGAACTAATAATACTCTGAATTATCTTTCTCTTTTTAAGATTCTTGAACGCTTTTAATAATCCTGGTTTAAAAGTGGTCTTTTTAATTGGAACTTCAACAATCTCTTTTTCTAGTTTGCGTTTTGGAATTTTTCGAATAATTCTTCTAACTTTTTCTTTCTTTAGCCAGAAAAATAAAGCAAACAGGATAATAACTACTCCCAGTATTCCTACAATAATAGGCACATATGACGCTTTTTCTTCAGAAATACCCGGGAAAATTCCTCTAACTAATTCAGTCACTTTTTGCTCAGGAGAAATTTCATCTGCAACAGGTTGATCCATTATTTGACTGGGAACTGTTTCAGATTCACTCGGAGTGGTAATTGGTTCAGGAGCATTTTCATTAAGAACAGTTATATTTAATACAGTATAACTAAGAGAAATTGAATTCGGCGCGATAATTAAATCATCATAACCATTACCATCTACATCAACATTTAAATCCTTATTCCAATAAACCCAATGTTCCTGTGGTATAGACGCGATTTCTATCTTAAGCGCCTTGTTTGAATAAAGAATCTCCTTAATAGTTATTTTATGCTCTAAATTTTTATAATCAAAATAAAGATAATCAGATTTATACAAGCGATCTGTCAAAAAACTCTTTTCAGAAACTAATGATTCTGTTATATTATAACTTTTAATATTAAGAATCGTGCTTGAAGAACCGCCACTACTTCCTCCACCAGTGTAAGCTGACGCAGTTATTTCATCACCAAAAAGACCAAAAGCACTAAAGTTACTAATATTAGAATAAACAACATTATTTGTAGAATCCACAGTACTAGAAAGTTCAACCCACGTATTATAATCACTATAATGATACATTTTTAGAGTTGACTCATCAATGTTATTATTTGAAACAATAGAATCAGAATAACTCATATTAAGTTCAATATACTCCCCATCAGTTTTTGTAATATTAATATAACTTGAAACATTTTTTTTGCCAGCAGGATTTGCAGAAGGATTTGGAACACCAAATAAATGAAGACCTTCACTATACTTACAAAGACCAACTGTAGTAGAAACAGGACCCATGGTAATATCAAAAAACTTATTATTAGCCCCAGAATCCATATGTAAATCAAAAAGGGTAGAATACGAAACATTATTTAATGTGAATATATTATCTGCAGAATTATAACTGATATCAAGACCATTTGAATTTAAACTAAAAGTATTGTTATAAATAGAACTTGTATTGCTTTTTTCAAGATAAATACCTGAAGTAAAATTATAAACATTACAATTCTTAACAGTGACGTTTTTAGTTGCATTTAAATGAATTCCTCTACTATTATCGGCTTTTGTGCCTGTAATGTTCTTGTTATTGCAATTAATGGTTAAATTACTAGCATTAATAATCAAACAACTAGCACTGGTGCTGATATTAGATAAGAGAATAAGATCATCATTAACAACACCACAATCTAGATTTGCCAGAAGCGCAAAAATACTAAAAGTTGTTAGATTTGCAGACACATCTTTGTTAGTCTTGTCTAAAGATGAATTTAGGGCGATCCAATCAGAACCATCATAATGAATCATTGTCACTGAATTTTCCTCAATATTTGAAATATCTGCATTAGCATAGCTGATATTCATCACAACCCAATCTGTTCCAGAAACATTAAGATATAATGAAATATTTCTATAAGGACTTGTAGCAGGAGGAGTAGAAACACCACTCACATTCACATCGCCAGAATATTCAACAAAAGAAAACTGCGTAAGATACGAACTCACAGTATTATCAAAAAAATTGTTATTTAGAGAACTTTTTACTAAAATATCAACGGTACTTGAAATATTATTATATTTTATTGTATTATACCTTGAATTACTGATAAAAGTCATACCATTATCGCCACCTTTTATAGTATTTCTGTATACACTAGAATTTTCAGTATTCGCTTGGGAAAAGATTCCATAGGTTTCATCTTGAATAGTATTATTAGTTATGTTTGCGTCAACATAAGTAACCAATCCAATGCCATAGGTGTTGTTATAGACAAAATTATTTTTTACTAATACGTATTTTCCGTCAAGAGCAACAATTCCCCCGTTACTATTATTATTTACTGTATTGTCAGTTATGTTAACATGATCTGCGTAAGTCATATAAATTCCATAACTATGATGCCTTACAGTATTATTTATAATAACTGTTTTATTTGCATTAAGCACAATATAAATCCCTAACTGATCATCATTTGACCAAGAATTGTTCTCTATAACGTTATTAATAATACGAGTATTTGGACTTGATTCAGTAATTATACCCATATCTGAATTATTAAAAATAAAATTATCAGTAATATTATTACTTTCTCCAGTATTTATACGCACTCCATAAACTGATTCACTTGTGACTCCTCCATGTATAATAGTATTGTTTTTGATTAAATTATGATTTGAGAAATAGGCATAAATTCCTGCTTCATTATCCTCATCACCATTGAATGCGATTGTGTTATTTTCTATTCTGCTATTATTAACAGTAATAAAATAAACCCCATAACTAGGACTAGAATTTATTGTGTTATTAATAATGTAGATTTCTTTTCCACCTAATGGAACATATATGTTTGGAGCAAATAAATCAAATTTGCAATTTTTAATAGTTATGTTGTTAAGAGACCTGTTAATCCAAACTCCAGGATTCATGCCTGCCCCTGTTAAAGAAAAACCTTCACAGTTTAACGTAACATTACTTGAAGTTATGTTAATACACGGCTGTCCTGTGCTTGTAATTGCCTGAGTAAGATTATAATCTCCTTGCGTACTTATCTCATATTTGCAGGAGGTGATTGATGTAACTGCACTGACAGAAAAGGCAAGAAAGACTAATAAAAACAAAGCTAACAATATTAAAATACCCCTCTTTTTTATACTCATTATAATATAGTATTTAGAAAACGGATATATAAATGTTTTGAAAAATTAAAATTTTTTAACGCCGAAAAAATGTTTCATTTTATTTCGTGTTTTGACGGCGATTAAAATTAACGAGCAGCATCTGCCTGTCTTTCAACTTCGTTCTTTTTTGAGATTGCTAAACTTTTTGGATCTAGCTTGTATGCTGCGATTATTTCGTTTGCTAATGCTAGTTCAACTGGCGTCTTCTTATTAAAACATTTATCATAAGTTCCCTGCACAAAGTATCTCAGAACAATGTCAACTCTTCTTTGAGGCGCGCACTCAACTGCTTTAGGATATCTTGCTCCGCCGTATTCAATAGTAACAATCTCCTCTCTTGGAGCAGCGTTCTCAATAGCTTTTGCAAGAACTTTAATAGGATTTTCATTAGTTTTTTTCTCAACAATTTTCAAAGCTTGTTCAACAATCTTGTAAACAGTAACTGCTTTGCCTGCACAAGGACCAGAAGTTCTAAAATGCTTTTTACCTTTATGTCCGGGAACTGCTAATTTATTCATTAATCTCTCAACAATAAAAGTTCTGCTTTTATGAAATCTTTTGCCTGCATATTTTGCTCCGGTTTTGGGAACTAAACGAGCTTTCAAGTTAACATATCTTTGAAGTCCAGGATCTTCAATCTTAATACCTTCTGTGCTCCATTTATTAAAAGCCAAAACTTCAATACTCATTTTCTAGCTTTCTCCAGTTTACCTGATAGTAAATCTTTAAGACTTTGACCATTAACTTTCAAAACCTGCCATCGAACACCAGGAATATCTCCTTTTGAACGACCTTTTTTACCACCAATACATTCAATTATAACTTCATCGTGCTCATCAACCATTTTCTGAGCACCATCTCTAGGTAAAAATGCAGTAACTTGACGACCGTTCTTGATTAATTGAACTCTAACACACTTTCTCATAGCAGAATTAGGCTGTTTAGCTTCTAACTGAACTTTTTCCAAAACAATACCTTTAGCCTGAGACGCACCTTCCAAAGGATCTGCTTTTTTCTTAAGATTAAAAAGACGTCTATTAAAAGTAGTTTGTAAAAGTCTACTAATATGTCTTTTTCTCTTTAATTTTCTTCCAGTGTTTAAGCCGCGTGATTTATTAGCCATTGTATTTTCCAACTTTTAATTCCTTAATAGGAAAATATCTTTTAATAACTGATTCGCTGAATCTGAGATTAACAGCATTTTTACCAATTAAAATACTCCTTGTCTTAGAATCAACAGGAGTTATGGTGTAAATACCCTCGTCTTCAACAACCTCTTTTACCTTTAAAGGATATACCAGGTTCTTTATAAAGGTTACTGGTTCAGAAGCAAACTCAACAATC
Source organism: Candidatus Woesearchaeota archaeon (assembly GCA_030630695.1). Lineage (GTDB taxonomy): Archaea > Nanobdellota > Nanobdellia > Woesearchaeales > ARS49 > WJKI01. The sequence continues at coordinate 1,600 of DAOVMP010000019.1, read as the reverse complement.
TTGATTTTTTTCTTAAATATCCTCTCTAATTTTCTTACATTTGCACCTTTTGGACCTACTGCCCGGCCTATTTCACCAGGATTAACAATAAACAATAATAAATCATCATTAACAACAAGATCTTTGAGCCTTGATCTAGTTATCATTTCAAAAGAAGACATAATTTTCATAGAGTTAGCATCATAAATAATCTTAGACATTGTCATTTACCTTTCAAGACCCCTAAAACAGAAATAGAAAACGGTTTTTTACAAACAACTCCTAATTCATCAGAAGGCAATCTAAGTTTTTTTATTTCAATGCCTGCAATTTTTGCATATCGGGTTATTGTTTCTGTAATCTTATCTGCACAACCTGCTGATAAGAATATTTTAGTTAATTTGCCATTTCTTAATAACTTGATAGTCCTGTCTGCACCAATGACCAGTTTTTTAGAAGCAAGTAATTTTCTTATCTGCACTGCAGTTTCTGAAACTTTTTTCTTTGCCATCTATTTACCCTCTTTAACCTCTTTAGTCAATAAACCAGGCAAACCAGTGCCAACAGGAACTGGCTGGTTAAGCATAACGTTTTCAACAACAGAATTCAAGAAATCAATCTCTCCAACTAATGAAGCATTAATTATGTGCTTAATAGGAGTTTCAAAACTCGCCCTTGCAAGAACAGAAGATTTCTCACTAACCACACCATAACGAGTAATACCTTTTATTTCCCCAGAAGAACACATAGTATCTGCAACAAGCATGATGTGCCTTATGTCTACATTCAAAGCCTGAGCTTCAATAACTTTGAAAACTTCATCAATAATAGCCTGTCTTGCCGCCTCAATACCTAAAACTTTTTGTATTTCATAAATATCATTGCTTGTTGTTCTTGTTGTATCAACAAAATCAAGATCTAAAATCTTTTTCAGATTACTTCCGGCAGTTATGATAATAAATTCCTCGCGTCTCTTAACAGGCAGAACCTGAGAAACGCCTTTAATACCGCAGACATAAACACTTCTTAATTTTTCTTTAGCTTTATACAAATCATTCAAACCTTTTTCATCTCTTCCACGAAGCTTAACAACAAGACCGCCGTCGCCATCTTCTTTAGAAGAGACGTCTTTTCCAATTGCTTTGTCAATAGCTTTTATTAATAAAGCCGGCTTGACACCAACAACAGCCATTTTTTCTAAGTTAAGCTTTAATTCAATCTTAAGATCAACAATATTTATAATATATTCTTTAACAAACTCTCCGAGAACAGATTCTTTTATACGCATAGCAATATTATGAATATCTTTACCTTTATTAAACGGCGAAGTTAAAAAAATCTCCATCATAGGGGTCGCAATATTTTTTCTGCCGTCTAAAATCTCAATAATTCTAGGAAGACCCATTGTAACATTCATCTCTGCAACACCTGCAAAGTGGAAAGTGTTCAAGGTCATCTGAGTTCCTGGCTCACCAATAGATTCGGCACTAACCAAACCAACTGCTTCGCCAGCATCAATCTTTGCCTTACAGTATTCTTCATAAACAAGAGATGCTACTTTTTTGATTTTAGATGCAGGACATTTTTCTTCGATCTCTGCAATTAAGCTTTTAGGAAGCTT
>DAOVMP010000031.1 GCA_030630695.1 Candidatus Woesearchaeota archaeon | reverse complement strand
ATAGAAAAACAAAAACAAACACTAACTAAATTAGAGAAAGACATAGAAGAAAGCCAAAGAAAAGGAGAACACATATATGAAAACTATCAAGAAATACAAAAAGCGATTTCTAAATCTAATAAACACGAGAAAATCAAATTAGATATAAAATAATAAGTGTGACAATAATCCATAAAAACAAACCAATCATCATTCTCCAATCTTTAAATACTTTTTCTGGATGTCTAGCTATAATAGAACCAGCATAAACTAAACTAAAATATCTAAAAATCAAATATAAAGCAAAAGGCAAAGTAAAAATTAGGTAAGAATGTTCGCTTAAGAAAGAATAGAACGTATATGATAATATTAACAAGGTAGTTGCGATAATCATTAACGCATTTGTTATCTCATTAGAATATATTTTTAAAGAATTTTTATGAAACAATGCTTTTTTACCAAGAAAACTTGAATCTGCGCGCCTTTTTCCTGCAGAAAGGAATAAAGATAAGAAAAATACACCTATGATAAGCCAGGGACTAATCTTAACATCAATAATAAACGCGCCAGAAGACGCACGAATAACAAAATTAATACCTATTATTATTATATCAAGAAACGCTTCGTTTTTTAGAAATAAAGAATAACCCGAAGTTAAAATAAACAAAGCCAATACTGATAAAAAGAAATACTCGTTTAAAATACCTGCCAATACTATGCCTGCAGTTAATAAAAATACAAATAAGACAACTGCCTGCCAGATCCTAATTTTACCAGAAACTAATGGCCGCTTTTTTTTCTCAGGATGTAATTTATCTTTTCTTATATCAATAATATCGTTAATGATATAATTACCTGAAGAAACAAAACAAAGCGCAAAAAAACCAACAATTGTTAGTAATAAAAATTCAATAGCAAACAAATTACCACTAAATAAGATTGGAAGAAAAATAAGAAAATTCTTATACCATTGCCCTGGCCTTAAAAGCCGAAAAAAATCAATTAATCCCATATTCTCCCTTTAGAAAATTAAAGTGAAAGGTGGACAGCTTACCAGGTTTCCCGCACAATGCAGTACACCCCAGTACGGAGACCGGTTTAACTGCCAGGTTCGAATGAGTCTGGGTGGAACCCGGCCCCTATGGCCGTCCTAATAAAATAGTAGCTTTAGAGTATTTATAAAGGTTACGCTTTGTAGGTATACTGAAAGTAGAGTTCAGAAGATTTATATACGCGGTTATCGGTGTGAATACTAATGAAAAAAGTGTATGTTGGGCTGAGTGCAGATCTTATCCATCCAGGACATCTAAACATTATTAATACCGCAAAAAAACTAGGAGAAGTAACAGTAGGTTTATTAACAGATAAGGCAATAGCCAGCTATAAACGTCTGCCATTCTTATCATATGAACAAAGAAAAATCATTGTAGAAAATATCAAAGGAGTTAATTATATAATCGCGCAAGAGACACTTGATTATGTTCCTAATCTTCGCAAATTAAAACCAGATTTTGTTGTTCATGGAGATGACTGGAAAACCGGAGTGCAAAGACAAACCCGCCAAAGAGTAATTGATGCGTTAAAAGAATGGGGCGGAGAATTAGTAGAACCTTCTTATACTAAAGATATTTCTTCAACAAAACTAAATGCAGCCATAAAAGAAGTAGGAACAACACCACAACTAAGAATGAAACAATTCAGACGAGCACTAGAATCAAAACCAATTGTTAGAATTTTAGAAGCACACAATGGTCTTACAGGTTTAATCGCCGAACACACAAAAGTTGAAAATAAAGAATTTGACGGAACATGGATAAGCAGTCTAACAGATTCAACTGCCAAAGGAAAACCAGATATAGAATTTGTAGATTTTACTTCACGAATGAATACAATTCATGAAATATTAGAAGCAACAACAAAACCAATAATATTAGACGGCGATACAGGCGGGGTTTCAGAACATTTTTCGTTTATGGTTAAAACCCTTGAAAGATTAGGGGTATCTGCAGTAATAATCGAAGATAAAATTGGGCTAAAAAAGAATTCTTTATTTGGAACTGATGTTCAACAAACACAAGATTCAGTTGAAAACTTTTGTCATAAAATAAAAATAGGAAAAGATGCAAGAGTAACAGAAGACTTTATGATAATCGCCCGTGTTGAAAGTCTGATTTTGAAAAAAGGAGTTGACGATGCATTAATAAGAGCAAATGCGTATATTAAAGCAGGAGCAGATGCAATAATGATACACAGCAAAGAAAAAGAACCTGATGAAATACTTGAATTCTGTAAAAGATATCAAGAATTAGAAACAAAAGTACCATTAGTAGCAGTACCATCAACATATAATAAAATTACAGAAAAAGAATTAATTAATGCAGGAATAAATGTAGTTATATATGCAAATCATATGCTAAGAAGCGCATATCCTGCAATGATAAAAACCGCCCGCAAGATATTAGAGCATGAACGAGCACATGAAGCAGAAGAACACTGCATGCCAATAAAAGAAATATTAGAATTAATACCTGGCGGGAAGTAAAACGTTATAATATAAATTATATTATACTATACTGGGGGAGAATAAAATGGAATTAAATGCCAAATCAATAACACGAGAAGAACAAACTAAAATAACCAGAGACGCTGAAAAAGCACTTGATGGATTATTAATTGATTCAGGAATGCTTTCAGGAAATACACAATTATGCACAACAGAAGTTGGAAAAAAAGCATTACACATTTTTCGACAATTTGAAGCAGACCCAACAAAAATAAGATTTTCTGATTTACAAGATTTGGTTTACAGCGAAGGAACACAAATTGGACAGCCAGGAAATTATTTATCTCATGTTTCTAATACTGGAGGAATATTAAGAAGTTTAGTAGTACAACTTGAAAAAATCCATCAAGGCAGACTTAAAATACCACATCCAGATGTTGCGCGTTCAATGGGTCTTAGCCATGATCTTAATGCAACTTTTAGTAATTACGCAGTAGGCGGGCAACAATCAAAAGAATTTGATGAATTTTTACTGGCAAGAAGTCTTGGATTACCACTAATTGCTGAAAATGTTGCTTTGCATAGTGACTATTTAGGAGGAATTCGATTAATGACAGAAGGTGCGGATTTTTCTAAAAAAGCCGCTTATTCTGGAATGATACAAGTTCTTAAAGGAGACGGGCCATTATCATATAACGCAATTGAAGAAGAATTTCGAGCGTATTTAGATGGGCGTGATAGGCTTCATTTATTATTATTGACAGTATCTGATTATATGGAAAATGGACAACCACACTTTGATGTCGGCAAATTTGATGAAAACTTTAAAGTAAGATCAAAAGATATTGTATGGAGATATTATGGAAAAGCAATAGAAGAAGAAAAAACACCCTCTCTTCTTGGACAGGCACTTGTTTCTGGCGGTATGAAAAGGATACAGCTGTACAAAACAATTGTAGATAAATTGTTACAAAATAAACCACAAGAAATTGAAGAACTTGAAAAAACAACTAATTTTTTTCATGAATAAATTTAATATGGGGAGAATAGAATGATAAACTGCAAACAATTTTATGATAAATTAACTGAAAAAGGAATAGATTTCTTTGCAGGAGTTCCTGATTCTCTGTTGAAAGACTTCTGTGCATATATAACTGATAATGTATCTTCTGAAAATCATATCATAACTGCAAACGAAGGCGGAGCAGTAGCTCTTGCAGCAGGACACTATTTAGCAACAGGAAAAATAGGATTAGTTTACATGCAAAACTCAGGACAAGGAAATGCAGTAAATCCATTAACATCTCTAGCAGATCCTGATGTGTATAGTATACCATTATTAATGATAATTGGATGGAGAGGGGAACCAGGAAAAAAAGACGAACCACAACATGAAAAACAAGGAAAAATAACACTAACCATATTAGAAACACTAGGAATAAACTATGATATTCTCCCAGACGATATGGAAGACGCTGAAAAAAGCCTGGACGATGCTGTAAAATATATGACTGAACATAATGCTCCATTTGCATTAGTAATTCAAAAAGGAACATTTGAACCTTATGCTTTACAAAACAAAGTGCAAACATCATATGATTTAAACAGAGAAGGAGCAATTAAATTAGTGACTAATCAGTTAGATTCTAGAGATATTGTTATATCTACCACAGGAAAAACATCAAGAGAACTAAGAGAATATCGATTAGAATTAGCACACAGTCTTGAAAAAGACTTTTTAACAGTAGGTTCAATGGGACATGCTTCACAAATTGCTCTAGCAATTGCACTAAGAAAACCAGACCGACAAGTTTATTGTCTAGACGGAGATGGGGCAGCAATAATGCATATGGGTGGATTAGCAATAATCGGATCAAAATCACCAAAAAACTTAAAACATATAATCTTTAACAACGGAGCACACGATTCTGTGGGCGGACAACCAACTGTTGGATTTGAAATCGATTTTCCTGCAATTGCAAAAACATGTGGATATAAAAAAGTAATGAGTGCAGAAAAAACAAAAGATATTACTGAAAAAATTCAGCAATTAAGATTATGCGAAGGGCCGGCATTACTAGAAATCAAAGTAAACAAAGGCGCAAGAAAAGATTTAGGAAGACCAACAACAATTCCAGTAGAAAATAAAGAAGCGTTTATGAAGTTTTTGAAGGAATAAGGTAAGAAAATGGAAAGTGCGAAAAATTTTATTTATCAAAAAATAGAATTACTTACAAGTGCACTAAAATATTCTGGTGCAAAAAACATATTTTTAGTCACTGGAAAAGATTCTTATGAATTATCCGGAGCAAAAGAAAAACTAGATTCGGTATTAGAAGGATATAAAGTAACTCGTTTTTCAAATTTTACAGGCACTCCTAATTTAGCCGACATTGTAAAAGGAATTTCCTTGTTTCAACAAGGAGAATATGGTGCTGTTGTTGCAGTTGGAGGCGGACGTGTTATTGATACTGCAAAAGCAATTAATTCTATTTCTGCTAACTCTGAAAAACAAGTAGATATAGAAGTAGAAGCACAGGCGTTCCTGCAAAATCAAAAACAAATCACAGAAAAAGGAAAACCATTAATTGCAATACCAACAACAGCAGGTTCTGGAAGCGAAGCAACACATTTTGCAGTAGTATACTTTGATGGGAAAAAATATTCTTTGGCTCACGAGTACATATTACCTATTTTTTCTATTATTGATCCAGAATTAACATACAGTCTGTCACCAAAAATAACTGCAGAATCAGGAATGGATGCATTAGCGCAGGCAATAGAATCATATTGGAGTGTAAATTCAACAGATATATCAAAACATTATTCTAGAGAAGCAATATTATTAGTGATGGATAGCTTAGAAGCAGCAGTGAATAACCCTTCACCTAAAGATAGAAGAAATATGGCTTTAGCAGCCAACTTTGCTGGAAAAGCCATCAATATAGCAAAAACAACTGCACCACATGCAATATCTTATCCAATGACTGCTCATTTTGATGTAGTACATGGACAAGCAGCAGGAATAACACTACCATCTATCTTATTATATAATTCTAAGGTAATAGATGAGGATTGCAATGATACTAGAGGTGCAGAATATGTACGCGAAACAATGGAAAAAATATGTGTTTATCTGGGAACTGAAGGAGCACACCATGCAAAATTTAAATTAACAGAATTAATGCAAAAAATAGGGTTAAAAACTCGGTTGAGAGACGTGGGAATAAACACAGAAAAGGATGTAGAAAAAATAGTTGCTGAAGGATTTAATCCACAGAGAATGAAAAATAATCCACGTTTAATCACTTCGGATATTTTATGGAGCACATTAATGCAGATTAGATAAACACATGATTTATAAACCATCTCTAATTATTAATGTCTTATGAGTTATGCTAAGCGGGCGTTGCGGGGATCATTATTTGTATTTATTGCATCAATAATAACTGCATTTCTAGCTTATTTTGTGCGCATAGTACTCGCAAGACAATTATCTGTAGAAGATTATGGATTATTCTTTGCAGTATTTGCCTTTGTGAGCTTTTTATTATTTTTTAGAGACCTGGGACTTGGAAGCGCATTGGTAAAACATCTTTCAGAATTTAAAATCCAAAAAAAATTTGATGAGATAAAAACAAGTATTTTATCGGTATTATTATCTCTATTTATACTCTCTGTGTTGTTTGGAATAATTCTCTATTTTTTAACACCTTTTTTAGCAGAACACTATTTTAAAGATTCAAGAGCAGTATATATTCTTTATATTTTTATAGCTTATGTGGTTTTCAGTGCGCTATTTTT
>DAOVMP010000070.1 GCA_030630695.1 Candidatus Woesearchaeota archaeon | reverse complement strand
TTCTTCTTTTTTTGGTTTTTGCTTGCTCATGTTGAAAACCTCCGGGTTTTTGACATTCAAAAAATCTATGATTTTTTGTCATTTTTAAGCCTCCACATAGTCTTCATCTATTTTTGGATCATAATTTGGTGTGTATTTGTTCATACAAGTACCAACTCCAGTTTGTTTTTGATTGATAATTCTCCTTTTGATAGTTTTTCAAATATTTCCATTGAAGTATTGCCTTTGTCAGACATTTCTAATACAAATTCAAATGCTTTGTCATGTATTCCATTTAAAGCGGGTCGTGGATTTATACAATTAGCAATTCCTGCTATGTTGTTTTCTTTAATAGTTTTCATCCAGGCCATTGAAAATGCAAATGCTTTTGCTTCTTCATCTCTTTCATCTTGTAATGTATAACTCATTACATGTCCTATTTCATGTCCAATTGTCAGCATTAATGAATCTAAATGATTTTGTTTTACAAAAACTTCATTTATTCCTCTTCCGTTTCTGTTAATTGCAAAGCCTTGCACAAATTGGCTGTGAACTCCTTTATGGCCTTGGTGGACTTCATTAAACGCTTTTTCACTTAATACAACAACTTTTAAATTAGTTGGAAATTCTTTTCCAGTTGTTTTTTCAAAAGCTTGTTTTACATAAGGCATGATTTTGTCTTTATTGATTATTATTTCAGTTACAGGTCTTGCAGGATTTAAGAATAATTCTTCTGGTTCTGTTGATTGAACTAGATATGCTCCTGTTAAGCTGGTGTATCCTGGAAATGTTTCTTTTGCTATTGCTTCTACACTTGCGTGTTTAGTGTAATTTACTTTTTGTTCTAATCCTGACTGGTATTGTTGCATTGGATTGGAATAACCTCTTGATCCTGAACTATATCCTTTAGAAGAATTTCCATATCCCTCTCCTTGACTGCAATAACTCATTTAAGTTTTGCCTCTAATGGTTTCTTTTTAGATGCTTTTTTTGCTTCTGCTTCTAAATCAACACCTAAGTCTTTTAGAGCTTTAATATGCATCTGCATTAATTGCTCTACTATTCCTAGTATTCTTCCCATTTCTTCTCTTTCTTTTGCTAGAGTAGTTAGAGCTCCTTTGTGAAACCCTATTTGTTCTGGATTTGATTCTTTTTTTGTCATGTTAAAAACCTCCGTGTTTTTGACAGCCCAAAAATCTTTGATTTTTGGTCATTTTTATTTTCCTCCTTATTTTGGTTTTTGATTGCTTTCAACTTTTTTAAAATAAGCATCGATTTTTTCACCATCCCATCCTGCTTCGTTTTTTGCATAATCTCTGAATAATGTTTCCGCCATAGTATACAGAAATCGATTTGGATTGTCTTTGAAGTGACCTAAAACACTTGCCATTACAAGTAATCCTGTTTCTGCTGCTGCTTTTTGTTCAGGTTTTTCCTTTTCTGTTAAAACATTATATGCGGCCAGTGCTCGGAAATAGTTTTTAAATTCGTCTTTATGAAGACTATTAGTAAAAGGCCTTATTTTATCACGTCTCTCCTGATATGCGTCTTTTACGTCAGTTCCTAAATCTGGTTCTTCTTCTGTCATTTTTCTCCTCCTTCTACCACCTATGACTAAAATGTCACATAAGTCTATATAGGTGTTTTAGAATTATAAAGCTACTGTGACAGAAAAGTCATAATCCTGAAAATACTAATAAAAACATTAATATATTACTGTATATGAGAGAGTATAAGAGGTGATTAAATGAAAAGCAAAACTTTTACCAAAAATGCTTTTTTAGCTATTACGGTTATTGCGTTTATTAGCATTTTTACTATGTTTTTTATGAGTCAAACAGGAGCGTATTCTTGGAGTTTTGGAACTCCTAGTGATGGATATTGCCGGTGTATAACTGGCGAACGCAGATCAGGAATAGAGTATTCGCCCTACGGCGGACAAGGATTAGAATACAAAGGAATGACAACATATAATCAGTGTGTTGATATTTGTGATGGAAAACATTCCTGGAGAGCTAGATAAAATATTTGAGGTGCTTAATTATGAAAACTCCAACAATTGGTGATGCATTAAAATATCCTTTTGCTAGATTTAAACGTTTATTCTATTGGTTATGGTTATTTATTCCTATTTTGGGATGGCTTGCTTTTTCAGGCTATGTTCTTAGAATTATTCAAGATGTAATTAAAGGTAAACACAGGCAAGTTCCTAAGTTTGGTCAATTTTGGCCTAATTGTAAATTAGGTTTGCTGGCATGGATTATTTCACTTGTTCTTGTAGTTATTATGATGGCTGTGGGTTCATTACAGTTATTTATGGGTCTGTGGGGAATGGTAATTTATTATGTTGTAGTAATATATATTTCATTGATAAGTCCAATTATGATTGTGCAATTGGCTGAAACAGAAGATTTAGCTAAAGGTTTTAATTTTGTAAGAGCTCATAAGATTGTTTTTAAGAATTTTTGGCCGTATATTATTATGCTGTTAAAACAATTAGTTGTTACAATTGTTTTATTGCTGGCTTCAATACCAATAATAACTTTAATCTTCACAGTTCCTGCAATGAGTTATTCAAAACAATATCTTTTTGCAAGGTTTTACATAAATGTGAAGAAAAAGCCGAGGTATTGATTTTTTTATTTTTTTTGTTGATAATATAAGATTTCAATTTCTCTTAAGTTGTCTTTTGGTTCTTCCTCTGAAACCGATTCTATTATTCTATTTTCTTCTTTGTCTTCAAAAACAATACAATATTTTCCTTTATGTTTATTAAATATACAATTAGGCATTAACATATGGTGGTGCCAATAAATTCCTTGTTCATTGAATTTTTTGGCTTTTTCTATTATTATTTTAGAATGTTCATCGGTAATTTTAGCAGTTTTTTCTTCTACAATTGATTTCCCATGGATTAATTTAACTAATTCTTTTCCTTCAGCCATATACCTTTCATCAGAATAAACAACAAAAACTTCATTATCTTCTTCGTTTTCAACAATAAATGTGTGTTTATCTTTTCTGTCATTAAACATGCAATCCGGCGTTAGCATATGAAAATGCCATTTTTTCCCTTTAGAATGCAGTTTTTTAGCAATCGCAACAGCTTCTTGAATAGTTATTTCTTTCATATGTGATAAGAAGTGAGAGTATTTTAAAAAGCTAACTGTTTCAAAACTCTCTTAAACTCTTTTGAGCTGGAACATACTTTTTCTCAATTTTTTTCTCAGAACTCGAATCAAAAATCGGTTTTCCATAAACTCCATCATATCCTGGTTCGATTTTAATATTCTGTTCTCGATTTAGCATGATTAATTCAGCAATTCTTTCATCAACTACGGTGATTAATTTTTCTTTTGGAATTTCTAATAGAATTTGCATTTCATTACCTAATTTTTGTAAATCATGATATACTTTCCAGACTTTTTGTGTTGCAACTCCTGTTCCTACTGCTCCGGAGATTAGTTCTGATAATGGAATTAAACTTCGAAATGGTTTTGCAGTTGACGGCTTATATCCTTCTTCACGATCAGCAAGTTCTTCAATTCGATAAGCAACGCCAAGTGTTAGTTTTTTCCCGCATTTGGGGCATATTCCTTTGTGTTTTTTAGTTTCTTTAGGACTCATTACAATTCCACAATTACGATGGCCATCATAATGATATTTTCCTTCTTCTGGAAAAAATTCTATTGTTTCTGCAACTTCTTGGTTGCGAATCGCTTTTAAAATAGAATCATAATTTATTTTTTTCAGATCAAATATTGTACATTCGCGGCCCATTCTCCATGGCCAAAAACTATGTAGGTCTGAAAAACTTAATATTGATTTATTATCTAATTCTTTGATTCTCCAGTTCATTGCAGGATCTGAACTAAGACCGGTTTCAATTGCATGTATTTTATTTGCTTTTTCTTGAAAACATTCTTTTAATGAATCAAATCCAGACATTGATCCGAGCATTCCAAACCATGGTGTCCAGATGTGTGCAGGAATAATTTCTATTTTAGACGAAATAGTATGCATCATTTCAACTAATTCTGGTGAAGGAATTTTAAATATTGGTCTACCGTCATAATCAACTCGCCCGCGTTTTTTAAAAGCTTCAGTGATTTGTGCAGCAATTTCTAAATCCGGTGCTAATATTAATT
>DAOVMP010000032.1 GCA_030630695.1 Candidatus Woesearchaeota archaeon | reverse complement strand
CTTGTAGTTCCAAGAGCCCAGACTAAAGTAGTTTCCGTAGCTTGATTTGTGCTCCAATCAATAGGAGAATCAGTACTTGTGCCAAAAAACAATTGATCATTATCATTCAACGCCACCGAATTATCGTGAGTAACTATTGCGTCAAACCAAGTATTTCCATCAACTTCCAACTTTCCTGAAATAAATAAATCATCATCTGCTACTAAACCGTGATCATCTGCTCCTGCGTCTCCTATTCTTATGTTGTCTCCTCCTCTACCTATTAAGTTAGCTACTGTTATGTTGTCTGCATTAATTACCAAATCGCCTAAATAACTTGTTCCTGTAACATTTAAACTACCAAATACAGTTAGATTAGAACCTATTTCTAAAGGACTTCCACCATAAAGTTTCCCAGTAATCCTAACATCACTGTCTAAAGTATAATTCAGCGAACCAGTAGTATTCAAACCAGTAAATGTATCATAAAACGTTCTATAGTTTTGTCCCATTCCATAATAAGTTCCTGAAGTAGCGTTTTCGCCGATGATGAGGCTTCGCCATTCGTTTGTGGTCTTGCCGATGTCTCGTGTATTTGCAGTTCCGATGGGATACAAGTCGCTGCCATCCCAAGCCAACTGAACTCCGCCCCCAGATAAGCGTAAATCTCCAGATGCTGAAGTAATCACTCCAACAGAACCACTATGTCTAATACTAACATAATCATCATCTGCTTTCGCTTCATCATAAACTCTAAATTCTGGAGCAATTACACTAACATTTGCTTTAGCACTTTCAATAAATAAAGTTCTGTTAGTATTATTATACCACATTCGAACATCTTGGTCTAGACCGTAATAAGTTCCTGATAATTTGTCTTCTCCTAAATAAATATTCTGCCATTCAACACCAGTAGAACCTAAATCTTTTGCATTTATTGCATTCGGAATGAAAGAACTTGCAGATAGTATATAATTAGTTACTCCTGCATGATCGAAATAAATACTTCCAGAACCAGAATTTAAACGACCATGACTCCCATCATGTCTAACACTAACATAATCCCCTGCTCCGCCAGCTTCATCCCAAAACTCTGTTCTTCCAGCTGTTGCATTAACTCTTAATAATAATCCGTCTGTATCATTATAAATATTAATTCCTTTTGTTTTGTGTTTAGGTAATATATTTGTTGTTGTAATATTCTCTGCGTTTATTATCATGTTTCCTAAGTAAGAAGTTCCTGTAACGTTTAATGAACCATTAACAGTTAGTGTATGTGATGGACTTATTATTCCAATACCAACTTTATCTCCAATCCAACTCATTATGTTATGACCAGTTTTGTTTTGCATTATCAAAGCATCTTCTGAAGTTTCATTGTAATAAAGTCTCCAGTCTTGATCCAATCCAAAGTATACTCCTGAGCCAATGTCTTCTCTTAAATATAAACCTCTCCACTCTGCAGTGTTAGCGCCCAAATCTCTTACAGTACCTCCGCCTACCGGAGTTACTATTGCATCTATTTCAACAAATGCTGTTGCTGGATCTATTTTTAATACCCCTGTACCCGTTGCAATAACTGCACTAGCACCATCATGGCTAATACTCAAATAATCCCCTGCTCCTTCTGCTTCATCCCATATTCTTAATTCTGGAGTTACTATATTAGTTACGTTTTGTTTAGCTTCAAAAAAAGTTTGGTTATTCGTGTTATCAAACCAAATACGAGTATCTTGTCCCTTTCCAAAGTATACTCCGGATATTGCGTCTTCTCCTAAGTAAAGTCCACGCCATTCATTAGTTGTTAATCCTAAATCATAGGAGTTTGTAGCTTGTGGCCGAAAATTGTTTGTAGTCATTGCAAATCTACCAGTTCCTGCTGTGGAAAAAACCAAAGCTCCCGACTGCGTATTAACATAACTATTTGCCCCATCATGCCAAAGACTCAAATAATCATTCGCACCTTCTGAAGGATTCCATATCTCTACCCGTTCTCCAGATGTGTTTACAAAGAATAATTTTCCTGTGGTATTTGTAACAATTAAATCGCCAGTCATTGTATCGCCGGCAATGTCTACAAATACATTAGAACTGTTTTCGATATACGTTTTACCAACTTCTCCTAATGGAGAATACCATGATCTTCTGTTAACTAATTGTCCTGTGGAGTTTGTAAAGTTTATATCGTTTCCATTGATTTTATAATCTTTCCAGTATTTTTCTCCATACGAAAGATTTAGTTCTTGTTGTTCTCCTATCATTATGTTCCATGAGCCGTTAATGATTCCATTTAAATAAGTATTATTCCATATTTTATTTCCGCCAGAAGCAGCATCATATATTTCTATTGTTAAATTTCCATAATCAAGAATAAATCCTGTTGCCGCGGTTTTTACACCAGTGCCTTGATCAGATAGCTGCATTGGTACAGAGGATAGTACAGTATATGAGCATAGTATTAGGATTACTAAAAACAGTATAATTTTTATTTTGTTTTTATTCATTTTTTAGTAACCTTCCAGTATCCTCCTGTTTTAGGGCTTCCTTTAAATTTTATTTTGTCTTGTTTTTTGAGTTTGTTGAGCCAGCGTTCAATTGTTCTTTTAGGAATATTAAGTGCGTTTTCAAAATGTATTACTCTCTTTCCAGGATTTTTTTTAATATATTCAAGAAGAACATTTACTCCGCCATTTACTCCGCCATTTACTCCGCCATTTACTCCGCCATTTACTCCCTCACTTACTCCTACTTTTTCTGTGTTTTTTCTCTTAAATACTGTTATGAATTGTCTTCCAACTTCCTTGAAATTTGCAGTGGATTCTTTGGATAGTATTAAGCTGATGCCTCTGCCCCATTTTTCTACAAAATGGACTTTGTGGAACATCTCGGCCAGAAGTTCGTTTCTGCGCTCAGAAACCTTCTCTTTTTTGATTCTTTCAATTGTTAATCCGCCATAAAGAAGACCAGGGTTTCTAATCTCCAGCCGGCCTTTAAAAATAGCAATATTTACAGAATTATATTCATAATAATTTCTGTGGCAGAACGCATTGATAACAGCTTCTCTAAAAGCATCTTTATTAATTTCAGGAACATCAACTCTGCGCATTCCTTCTAATCGCATGCCGATATGAATGTTTTCTAAGATGTATTTTTCAGCTTTTTCAATTAAATCAAATAGGTTGCCGGTAAATTCCTGCATGTCAATGGTTACTGCGGTTGTCTGCCCGAAAACAGCACATCTTAATTTTGCATTTGAAAAAAACTTAAAAGGATTTTTACCAAAAAGAATCACCGCAGTATTGAGCAATTTTCCATCTTTAAGTAATCCTAGTTTATCAAGAGAATTCTCAACAGAATGATATTCTTTATTAGCTTCTTTCAAAAACCATCTTAATCTTTTAATGCTAATATCATTGATTTTGGCTTCTTTGCAGATTTCATGATCCCATCTTAATTTATCTTTATTTTTATCAAGAATAATCCTTTCTAACTCCTTTGCACTTAATTGCTTGTCTTCATCACCGACACGAATGTATGCCCGGCCAAAAGCGTAATATGGCTTATTTTCTCCGGAAAATTCAATACGCACACATTTCTTTCCTTCTAAAGTGATTTTATTGATTTTTGGAAAGATTTTAGGTTCTATTTTGTCTGAAATTGTTTTAGAAATATCTCTAAGAGTTTTTTCTGTAACTGTTTGTCCAATTACTTTTCCATTATTTTTGATTCCAAAGTAAAGTTCTCCTTTGTGGTGTTTGTTGAGAATGGAAACTATTGAAATGATTGCTTCTTTTAATTCTGAGGTTGATTTTTTTAATTCCATTGTTTCTGATTCGTAAAATCGTTTCGCGTTTTTGGATTTTTTAGTTTTTATCATTTTCATATTATCAGGCATATGTTTTTATCTTTGAATTTCATGGTATTTTGTCCGGCCATATCTTTTACAGAGGTTCCTTGGTCTGATAATTGCATTGGAATTGAAAGAGAGCTTACGCTAAGTAAAATAGGTAAGATTAATAAAATAAATACCAAAATGGATATTTTTATATTTTTCATTTTGTAATAATCTTCCAATGCCCTCCTTTTGCAGGGCCGATTCGTTTTAAAAGACCTTTTTTCTTCAATTTGTTTAGGTTCTTCCTTGTATTTCTCAAATTTATTTTGAGTATTAATGCTAATTCTTCTGAAGTAATTTGGGGTTTTTTCCCTATTTCAGTTAAAATAATTCTCTCGTTTCTAGGCAAAAATTTTATAGTGTCTTTTATGGTGTCTCTGATTTTTTTCAGTTTGAATGTAGCAATAAAAAATCCATTAATTTCAATTTTAAAGTTAACATTTCCCTGCTTCTTGCATTCTTCTTTTATCCTGTTTATTCCAGTTCCCATCTTTTCAACATATTCTGTTCTTTTACTTGATAACATAATGCGCCTCTTTTTCAAGCAATTGTTTTTTAATCAATTTTAATCACCTTGCTTTTCAGAATATAATAAGTGGATTTTCCTGAACCTTTTCGTAAAAATAGGCCTTTTTTAAGCAATTTCTTGAAATATCTGTTGGCCATTTCTCTGCTAATACCAAATAAGTTCTGTAATTGTGAAGAAGTTATTTTTTTATTTTGTAAGACAAAATCAATAATTTTTCTTTCCTTGCTTGTTAATTTTGCGTCAACCTTTGCGTCAACCTTTGCGTCAACCTTTGACGCTAAATCAAGGTAATCCTTGCTTTTGAAAAATATTATCCTGAAGTATTTTTCATCTAAATCAAGCTTAAAGACAGGTGCGTTAATTTCTTTGCAAAAACTTGTCATTCTCTCGAAGCCAGAGCCTATTTTTTCAATCCAGCCGGTCCTTAAAAATAAGTTTGCAATAATTTTATTTCTCCTAAACGTATCTCTTCCTGGTTTAAACCATGAGGGCTTTATCCAGACGTTGGTTATTGTTAGTTTATCAGGAAATATTCTTAAAATATTGTTGTGTCCGCTTTCAAAATAGTCTCTGTGCATAACCGAATTTATAACTGCTTCTCTTATCGCTTCTTGGGGGTATTCATAAACATTTTCTCTCTGTGGCTTGCCTGTAAACTTATACGCCACTCTTGTATTCTTCTTGATGAATTTCATAACATCCTCTGTTATTTGAATAAGATTTCCGTCAATTTCTTGTCGGTCGATAACATCGCTTCCTTCATTATCTTTGAATAAGACAGAAGTGAATACAGAATGCGAAATAAGCTTCTGTGGATTTTTGGCAAAGAACAGCACTCCTGCGTTGTTAAACTTCAATTTTTTATTTTTTCTTGCGGCATTTAATTCAATTAGTATTTTTTCATTGCTTATTGTTTTTGAGATTTTTGCTAGATTTAAATATAAGTTTAACTTGGTCCTGTCAAAATCAGTAGGATAGTTAAATTTATTTTCTATTTGCTCATCAAATCGTATTTTGCCTGTATTTACTGCAAAATTAAATATTTCATTCCTTGTCATTTTCTGCGAATTAGGCCCCTGCCGCAAATAAAATCCTGCTGAACATTTGTATGGCTTGTCTGTTCCTTCTTTGACATGGATTATGAGAATGTTGTTTGTTTCTTCGAGCTTAATATTAATTTTTGGATCGCAGTTTCTGGCCATGTCTTGGATTTGTGATTTGAGTTTATTGTTTGTTTTGATTCCTTTAATCTTTTTGTCATCGCTGATTCCTAAGAATATTCTTCCTCCTTCTGAGTTGGCAAAAGCAGTCATTTCTTTATCTAGTTTATTAAGAGATTCTTTGAACTCTATCTTCAACCCTTCTCCTTCCTGTAATATGAAGTTCAGTTCGTTTTTATTCATTTTTTTGCATACCATGCTGTGGATTTTCCTATTGTGAAACAGCTTATTTTTCCGGTTAATTGTAATTTTAAACAATAGCGGTCTGCTGTGTGCCATGCAATTTTTAGTTTGATAGAAAGTTCGCGTGTAGTGATTGGTCTGGGTGAATTTTTAAGAATTGACATTATTTGTTCCGAAACCGCTTTTTTTACCATGTATTTTATGTATTAAGCAGGTTTAAGTATATAAATGTTCACATATTAATACATAGTATTAATACGTATTATTAAGGAGTATAACTATCATTTAATTATAGATTATAATAAGAATAAGTAATATATTTAACTAATATTCGCAGTTCTAGTATAATTTTCCAATTTCAGCAGAAGTTAATGATATTTTAATAGATTTTGACATGGTCTTGTTGTTCATCGCCTTTTTTTCTATACTGCTTT
>DAOVMP010000135.1 GCA_030630695.1 Candidatus Woesearchaeota archaeon | reverse complement strand
TAGGCTTTAGGATATAAATACCTGCATTAACAACATTTGATTTGGTTTCCTGCTTTTCCTTGAAGTCAATTATTGAATTTCCTTCTAATATTGCTGCACCTCTTTTATGAGGTGAAGTGCTGCTTATCAAGCCAATAGTGGCTGTTTTATTATTCTCAATATGCTCATTAATCATTTTTTTAAGATTGAAATCATTAAAAGTGTCTCCGTTGATAACCAAAAAATCATTCTTCACTTTCTTTTCAATTAGACTTAATGCTTGAGCTGTGCCTTTACTTTCTTCTTCGTTAATTAATTCTATATTGATTCTTTTATTCAGTTCTAAGATTTTAGTTTTTAATTCTTCACTTTCTTTAGTTACCAAGTAGACTTGGTTGATTCCAAATTTTGTGAGGAAATTTATATGACAGTCGATTAATAGAAGATTTTCAACCTTTTCTAATAAATAATGTCTGTCTTTTTTGCTGATTAAGATTATCGCAGTTGTTATAGGTCTTTGTTTTACAGCCTGATTTATTAAAGCTTCAATTGCTTGTGATGTAGAACGGATCTTAGTATTGTCAATATAGGATTTTACTATATCTAACAAGGGCTCATCAATGGAAATCGCAATTTTTTTCTTTTTCATTTGGGGGGTATGAATATAGAATACTTTTTAAATCTTTTCTTGACAAGTATGTAGGAAGTCAGGTTGGCAAAAATTGTATGTGTTACCATTGCCCCTACAACATCTTGTGGTTTTTGTGTCAAAAAAAGTAAGAATAGGCTTGTAGTTTATAAAAATACAAAGTAGACTTTCTACTTACCTTGACAATTTGATGAAATTTCAACTTTTTTTATCAAATGTTCGTAAACTAAGTGTAACATTTTAGGGGCGCACTCCAAACTTTCAGCGGCAATTCTGTGTCCTTCTGCATTTGGGTGATAAGAATCCATTTTAAATAGAATTAATCTCCTGAATATTCTTCCTCTCAGACAACACCAAACCACTAACAAGCCTCCTAAACCCAATAAACAAAAGAATTACTTAAAACTTCCGCACAAAAAACGCAAAAGTTTAGTAAAGCAAAAGGTTTAAAATCTTGAAGTTCTAACAAAAATTATGGGGAAAAAAACAAAAACAAATCTTCTTTTACTTATTGTTGTAATAGTCATATTATTTTTTGTTTCTGAAATAATTTTCAGAGTACACTATCACAAAACCAATAAAATAATTGGAGCTACAGATGAGGAACGTTGTACTAAAGAGTTATATCAAAAAGTTTCGAATATTTCTAACCCAAACAGATTTTCTATCGGGAGACTGCATGGTAAACTTCCTTGGGGTAAAGGACTTGAATACTCGCCGCATTTAGGGATGATACCTAAACAAAATTGTGGCTATGTAAATTTTATTTTAAAAGGTATTTCAGATGGTAAACCTGTGAATGTTGTTGGGTTTGGTGAAACAAGTACTAATGCACAACGTATGAGGGGTTTTAAAAATTTTGATTACCAAAAATCTTCAGATTCTTTGCGTATAGCAGTTTTAGGGGATTCGTTTGCATGGGGGGCGAATACTGCATTAAAATATAATTTTGCTAGTCTCTTAGAAGAGTTAATTCCCAATTCAGAGGTGCTTAACTTTGGAATAGTAAGTATAGGAACAGACATAATGTATTTAAGATGGAAATATGAAGCCTTAAAATACAAACCTGATGTTCTAATAATGCAAATCTACACAGATGATATCAGTAGAGCCTCTCCATGTATTAAAAAACCCAAACTTGAAAATAAAGATGGTAATCTTATTGTTATTAATTCACCTCCTCCGACATTAGAGGACCTAGCTAAAAACTATAAACACCCCAAATTTGAAAGTTATTTTTTGAAGCATTTCTTATACACTCTTAGACATATAAAAGGCGCTGAAACAGCGTATGATTATGGTTTCAAAATTTTGGACCCTATCCTGGAAGAAATGAAAGAAAAGTCAAAAGATGATTGTACGTTTTTTATGGTTGCAATAATTAACTCTCATGGTAAACCTTCACCTTTAGAAATAAAAGAGTTTACAAGATTAAAAGGGGTGCTTGAAGAAAAACAAATACCCTATGTTGAATCATTTGCGATATTTGAACAGGAAGGTTATGGTTATGGTAATCCTTCGCTTTATTCAAAAGATACAGGATCTCCTCATTTTAATGCGTTAGGTCATGCTTTATTTGCACAAGGGATAAAGAACAAATTGGAAGAACTTAAAATAATAAATAAACAAAAAGATTATTATTTTACTTACGATTATGAACCTGATTTGGATATTTTAAAAGAAAAACTCTCTAACATACAAATAGAAGATTCACAAAAATTATCAGCTTTATTTAAAGGTGTTACCAAACTTAACTTATTGTTAGAATTACAAAATAAAGAAGATAAAGCCGATACAAAATTTTTGTTTCCTTTTGAAATAATATACAAAGAAGATGTTAAATTCGAGGATTGCTGAACAGGTGTGTAGTCAAGTGACATATGTCACTAGGACAGTTTTCTTTTGAAACTGTCATATATTTCTCCTGGGAATCCCATTTTTAGGCTTTCATGAGGTCTGTGGTGGTTGTATCTGTATCTTAG
>DAOVMP010000030.1 GCA_030630695.1 Candidatus Woesearchaeota archaeon | reverse complement strand
ATTTTATTGTTGAAGGCGAAAATAATATCTTGATTAATATTAAAGAATGGCCGTTATGGATAGAAAAAGACGGCCATGAATACAATTTAGTCTCTAAAAAACCTTATGATAAGCATCATTATATGTTTTCTTATTTGACAAAAGACAAAGATTATGTAAAAGGTTCTTTATTGTCTGGTTCTGTAAAAATGCAGTACAATTATGCAGATATTAAGATTACAAAATTAAAAAAAGTTATTCCTAATATAATTCATGTGAGAAAATTTAAGTTATTAGGACGAAAATATTAGTTTTGAAAGGAAAATTAAAATGCTCTTCAATAAAATCGTTGATGTTTTTGAACAGTTGGAAAAGATTACTTCTGGAAATAAAATAAGACAAATCTTAGCAGATTTTTTCAAAAAATGTCCTAAATCTGAGTTGAAAATCGCAACTTATCTTTTATCTGGAAGAATTTCCAGTGAATACAAAGGAGTTATTACTGGAATGTCTAATAGTTTGGTTATTCGGGCTATTGCACTTGCTTCTGGAAAAGACAAATCATTAGTTATTAAAATATTCAAGAAAACAGGCGATGCAGGTTTAACAGCTCAAAAATTAGTTGGAAGAAAAAGAGCGTCTTTGTCTGTAAAAAGAGTATTTCAATCATTGCACAGGATCGCAAAGGTTAAAGGATCTAAAAGCCAGGACATTAAAATAATTATTCTTACAAACTTATTAAAAATAGTCTCGTCTAAAGAAGCAAAATATATATCTCGTTTAGTCGTCGGTAAAATGCGTTTAGGTGCAGGAGATCGTGCTATTTTAGATGCTTTATCTATTGCTTTTACTGGTTCTAAACAAGCTCGAAAAGCATTAGATAACGCTTATCAGGTAAATCCTGACTTGGGTGATTTAGCTGAAAGAATTGCTAAAAAGAAAATCAAAGGTATTACTTCTGTTGGAGTTTTATTTAAACGCCCGATTAAATCAATGTTAGCTCAAAGATCTAAATCAATGCAGGAAATTTTTAATAAAATTCCTGGTGAAATGTCTGTTGAGGAAAAATATGATGGCGAAAGAATGCAGGTTCATATTAAAGGTAAGAATATTCGAATATTTAGTAGAAGACTGGAGGATATATCACAACAATATCCTGACGTTGTAGACTGTATTCGACAAAATATTCGATGTAAATCTGCGATTTTAGACGGCGAATGCTGTGCAGTTGATAAAAAAGGAAAGTTGCTGCACTTCCAGACTCTTATGCAAAGACGAAGAAAGTATGATATTGAGAAGTATATCAAGAAAATTCCTGTTTGTTTATTTCTATTTGATATATTGTATCTAAACAACAAATCGTATTTGCAAAAAAGCTATCCAGAGCGTTACAAAGCATTAAAGTCAACAGTAAAAAGACAAACATCCTGTGTAAGGCTCGCAAATAGAATTGTTACTAAAGATCCTAAGAAAATTCAAAAGTTTTTCAAAAAAATGTTGAAAAAAGGCAGTGAAGGTATTATGATTAAGTCTCTGGCTAAAGATTCTGTTTACAAAGCAGGTACAAGAGGTTGGTTGTGGGTTAAATGGAAAAAAGAATATGCCAAAGGAATGGTTGATACTTTTGATTTGGTTGTTGTTGGTGCTTACAGAGGCAAAGGCAAGAGAGCTTTTTCTTATGGTTCTGTATTATGCGCGGTTTATGATAAAAAGTCTAAAAAATATAATACTTTTACAAAATTAGGCACAGGTTTTACAGACAAAAATTTAAGAGAACTGCCTAAAATATTAAATAAGTATAAATCCAAAGAAAAACCTTTTAATGTTAATGCTAAAAAAGAAATCAAGCCAGATGTTTGGTTTAAACCAAGAATAGTTGTGGAGGTTTTAGGTGCAGAAATAACAAAAAGCCCATTGCACACAGCAAATGGATTAGCACTAAGATTCCCCAGATTCCTAAGATTCAGACCAGATAAATCTGCAAGACAAGCAACAAGTATTAGAGAAGTTGTTCAGTTTTATAGGAAAAAATAATTCTAATTTAAGAGTCCGAGTTTAAACTTTTTTCTAGAGTAATTTTGGTTGGGATATCAATTCTATGAGTATAACTTATTGTATAATTAGTTTTTTGGTATTCAAACGCAACCCATTTAGGAGATACCCGAATATTTTGGGCTTCTTTAGGAACTTTTATGTTTTGAACTTTTTCAAATTCATTTGGATAAATTTCTATTCCTAAACCTCCTTTTGTTGCACTTAGAGATTTTCCGCCGGTGGGATTTTCAAAATAGATTATATTATCTGGAAGTTTAAGTAAAGCATTTTTAATTTCATCAATTTGATCTAAGGATCCTATAAATTCAATTCTATTTACTTCCATTTTAAATATAAATTGTATCGAATTTAAATAGTTTTGTATACTACAAAACATAGTTTTTTGCCGCAATTACGCTAGAATTTTTATTAATCAAATAGAAAATCTTTTATAATGTTTAACACTCATTCTTCTCATGGAGGGAGAAACCAGAGATGAATCAAAGTTAAGAGATGGTTTTGAAGATAATTTAACTCCTTTAGAACCATTAGATCTTTCTAAGATTAATACCATTGATGATATGGTTAGGGCCATGTCTAAAACTGCTTTTACAGGAAGAACTATTGGTGAAGCAGCCGATGTTTTAGAAGAAATGCGGAATAACAAAGAATGTTTTACTGTTTTAACCTTATC
This sequence comes from Candidatus Woesearchaeota archaeon, assembly GCA_030630695.1. Lineage (GTDB taxonomy): Archaea > Nanobdellota > Nanobdellia > Woesearchaeales > ARS49 > WJKI01. The sequence continues at coordinate 3,596 of DAOVMP010000030.1, read as the reverse complement.
TGGCGCAATGACTGTTGCCAAGATGGGTTTAGTTATTTGTGATATGATTGAAAACAAAATGGTTGATGCGATTGTAAGCACTGGTGCGTTAATGGCTCATGGTTTTATAGAATCTGCAGGAATGACTCATTTCAAATATGATAAAAAAATGGATGATAAAAAGCTGTACTATGCAGGTTATGACCGGGTTTATGACACTTTAGAATTAGAAAAAAATTTAGACAATGCTGAATTGATAATAAATAAAGTTTTGAGTGATTTAGATTCTGATAAAACTTTTTCTTCTTGGGAGATAAATAAAGCATTAGGAAAATATTTAAAAGAAAATTATTCGGGCAGAGGTGTTTTAAAATCTGCTTTTGAGCATAATATTCCTATTTTTATTCCTGCTTTTACTGATTCTGAATTTGGTTTGGATTTTGGTTTGTTGAATAGGAAAAGAAAAGCAGCTGGTTTGAAAGAATTCAAATTCAATCCTTTTATTGATTTAGAGTATTTTACAGAACTAATAATAAAACAAAATGAACTGGGTATTTTCATAATCGGCGGCGGAGTTCCTCGTAATTGGGCTCAGCAGATTGGCCCGTATGCAGATATTATTCAAAAAAGAATGGATTTACCTAAAGATAAGTTTGTTAGATACAAATATGGTGTTAAGATTTGTCCAGAGCCGGTTCAGTGGGGCGGTTTGTCTGGATGTCCTTTTTCAGAAGGTATTTCTTGGGGCAAGTTTGTTCCTCCTGAAGAAGGCGGTAGATATGCAGAAGTGCCTTGCGATGCAACAGTTGCCTGGCCTTTGATTGTTAAAGCAGTATTGGAGAGGGAAAAAATGGAATTAAAAGAATTGCAAAAAGCAATATTTCAAAACAAAGTTAATAGGAGATTTAACACTACCGATATCGGTAAAGAAATTATTTTAATGACAGAAGAATTAGGAGAGCTTGCAAAAGCATACAAAAAAGAAAACAAGGAAGAATTAATAGATGCAATTGGTGATCTTATGATTTATTGTTTAGGTTTGTGTGAAATTCTTAAGATCGATAGTAAAGAAATTCTAAATAAAATTGTTGAAAACAATACAAAAAGAGAACATAAAGGTTATATGAAAAAAGACGGGCAAAAGTTGGAATAAATTTTTAGCGCTGGCGACGGGACTTTCGGTCTCGCTATGACATTCGAACCCGCACGACGTGCGGATACACGTCACCTGATCCTAAATCAGGCACCTTACCTAATTCGGTTCACGCCAGCATGCTAAAAATCACAAAGTTTATATATCTCTGTGATCATAATATTTATTGTGCGGATACACGTTACCAGATTCTGAATCTGGTACCTTACTTTTTTCCATTTCATTCATACCATTCTCCAGACTTTAAAGAAGAATAAATACTGTTTCTTTCATAGCCTGTTGCTTGTTCTATCCATGGAACCAGCATTTTTTTAGCGTCTGTAGAAGCAGCTACAGGACAGGGTCTTAGTCCTTGATACATTGCTATGTAGGGGTGTTTTGTTCCTTTTCTTATTTCAATGCCAGATATTTTTGCTAATGCACGAACGATTTGTGTTAGTTTTATTCCATCACGAGTTTTGTTTGCCATGTAAATTATATTAATTTACATTTTAATAGCTCTTTACCACCAGAAATCGGAATATTTCCGGCCAGTTCGGAAAAAATACTAATTACGCCGGAAAAACAATAACTAAAAAGAAAAAGTTCGGAAAATTTACGGAAAATTCAGAAAAAAGAAAGATTATTATACTAAAACTGTGATGTAAAATAAATGACTAAAAAAACAGACATAATGAACCTCATTTATACGGTAGAACAAATACTTTTTGATTTAATTCATAGACCGACTAAACCTATTCCTCCTAACGACTTGGAAAAAATAAAAGAATTAAACATAGCAATTGGAGAATTTAAACACAAAATTACTCCTACAGCAAATCAGGCAAAAGAATTAGTAGTAAAGTTATTCAAATTACAAGAGGAAATTGAAGCACATCCTGTTGAAGAGTTCCCGATTCTTAGCGAAAATGTGGAAAAGCTTCTTGAAGAAGTAGATAATTTGAATGATAATATAAGAAAAATAACAATCGATATTGATTTAAGCAAGATAGATTCAATGCCTTCAAAAATTCTTAGATTAAATTCTTTACCAAGAAATGCCGAAGATAAAATAGAAGAAGTGGAAAGACTAATAACAAGTATAGAAAAAGAAGTTTTAGAATTTTCCAACAAATCACTAAGGTTAGAAACAATTATGTTACAATTTCATGCACTACTTGACAATCCTCGAGAAGCAATTAATATAATAAAAACAGCAGAAAGTAGTATAATTGAACTAAATAAAATAATTAACGGTTAATTTACTTACAAGTCACGTCTGCCAATTTTTTAGCAACTTCTTCGATTTTCTTTTCTAAAACCTTTTTAGCCTTGTTATCCAGATTGAATTCTCTTGCATATTCTGCTACCCAGTTTTTAAGGTCTCGAAGTGCATTTGCTGTATCTTTTACATCTGCTTTTGGTTTCATAATTATCACCTAGAATACGGATTTAATTTAGAATTTAAAAGTTTTTCTATGCTGCAGTTGCTTCTTCTTTTTCAGCTTCTTTTACTACTGCTTTCTTAACTGCTTTTTTAACAACTTGCTTTTCAACAATTGGTTTCTCATTAAACTTATACTGTTTTGGTAATTTAAAACTTATTTTTTTCATTGCTTTTCTAGCTAATGGTAAATTTTCTTTGTTAACTTTTAGTGTGAATATTTCATCTCCTGTTTTTACTTGAGCAGCTATTCCTATGATTTTTCCAAATGAGTGTGCCATTCCAGTGCTCATTCTGTCTGCTCCTGCTCCAGCAGCTAATGGATTTTCTCGTAAAATATGATGTGGAAATTTTCTAACTCTTAGATGAAATCCGTCTTTACCCAAATTCTTCTCTAAAATTCTATTTCCTGCTAATCGAGCAGATTCTAAAGCAATATCACGAATTTGTAGTTTTTGTTTAGATATCAAATTAAGAACATAATCATATTTCTTCTTGACATTACCCATGTCAAATCGTACAACTCTACAAACAGGTCTGGTCTTTACAAAACTCTTTTGTTTAAACTTACTGTATCGAGTATACGGTCTTTTAATAGGCCGATATGATACACCTTTTCTAACCTTTGCCATTTTGTAACGTGGTCCCTCAGTCCTCAGAGCTTCTATCCCCTGAATTCGGCATTTTCACGCCAGAGACCTATTTCTTCTCCTTGTGAGAAACTGGAATATTCACTCCTTTATAAAGTTTGCTTCTTGTTGCAATTAAAAACCGCAATGGTCCCACGATTAGCTCAAAAACAAGAAATAGTCCCTCACTTTTTAAGAAGTGGCCTTGCACTTCTTGGATATCATAAAAGACTGTCCTTTTAGCTTGATTACATCCTCTCCTGACCTTTCTTTTCCATCTAAGTATATTAGAACAGCCTTTCTTTTATTGCACTCTACAAAGTAATAGAACAAAGAATCTCCTTTTTTAAGGGCATTTCCAAGAACTAGCTCTCTAACTAATGTAAGAAAATAGTTTGTTTTCCTTTGCTGT
>DAOVMP010000090.1 GCA_030630695.1 Candidatus Woesearchaeota archaeon | reverse complement strand
TATTGTTGGTGTGGCATCTGCATATGCCATTCCTACAAGTACTAAGAACATTAATACAATAACACCATATCTCGCTTTCATTTTTTATCTATCCTTTTTAAAAAAAATGCAGCGAAACCAACGGAGTTGGTGCCAAAAAACTTTGTTTTTTGAGCATCCTTGATTTCGTTTCATTTTTTATCTATCCTTTTTTTAAAATGACCAGCTTATTCCGCCGCCCATTTCATTTTGAAGATCTTTGTTTCTTTTATCTGTGCTTTGTTTGAATATTAATTTTAAATTAATTCTTTGGTCAGGAGTTCCATATCCTAATCTGAAGTCCATTGATCCGCCCCATGGTCCATGGAAGACAGTATATTCCAATGATATTGTTCCTTTTAGTGTTTCTATTGAAAGTGAACCCATTCCTTTCCATGCAGGAATATTTCCTGGAATAGTTTGTATGTCAAAAGTTAGTCCTATTCCCAAACCGTATTTGTTTCCTGTTTCAAGCATAGATTTTAATAATGATCTGTTGACATCATCTAGTAAATCTTTTACTTTTCCGGTCTGTCCTGGCAATAATCCCATATCTCTTGCAGTTTCTTGTGTTAACATCTCTAGTAGTTTAGGTGCTCTGTTTTGATTTTTTCCTGTGGTTGCTATTATTCCTATTCCGCCGCTGTCAATTCCTTCTGTATGTCCGCATCTTATAAATCCAGTTATATCTGTGCCAGGTATTGTTCCTACTACTGCAAATCCTCCTCTTGGTTTTGTTAATATATCGTTTTCTCTGCTTCTTTCTGTTTCTCCTGGTTGTAGAAGTTCATCTTTCATTACTCCATTAGTAATCATTCCTGCAACTCCAAGGAAGTTATTAAACATCACTTGTGTTTGAAGAGCAAGCCATGATTCATTATTGTGTCTTACTGTTCTGTTTTCTCCTGTTCCGTGTCTTTCTGAGATTTTATTGTGTCCTGCTAATAATCTAACATGGCCCCCTGAAAAGTTTTTTTGTGCTCCGCCGTATGCCATGTGTTCTTTGACATGTGTTTTGTGTTTTGCAGTTGTTTCTTGCGGATAACTTCCATTTGGATCATCTATATTTATGATATCGGTTAATGTTACTGTTTGATTATATGTTTCTGTTTGAGTATAATCTGCGCCTGCTATTACTGTAACAGGCAGTAGTTCTTTAAGATCTATTTCTGCAAGTATTCCTCCAAACTCCCGCAGTATTCTTGTTTTATATTCTATTTCTGAGTCTGCTCTGTGTGTTGAGCTTATAGGATAGCCAAACCCCTTGCTTTTGGTTGTTGTTATTTCTCTTCCTCCTGATGAAGTTAAATTAAGTCTTAGTTTCCATGTATTTGCACCTAAATCAATATGTCCTATATGTTCTTGTGCGACTTCTTCTTCATTATTTGCTGTTATCATTCTTTGTTCTCTATGTTGTTGTATTATTTCTGTTGCAAGATCCCCTAATTTTTTATTGTTAATTTCACTGCTTATTCTTAATCGTTCATGGACTGCTGTTGAATCATTGTTTCTTCCAACTGTTGCTTCTGCAGTTACTTGATTTTTTATCTTGTCAATTCCTCTTTTTTTGCGCATTTCTGAGAATCTTAATTGTTTTTCTAGTTCTCTTGCTTTATGCACTCCTAATGTTCTTTTCGCTGTGATCAAACCGTCGTGAAAAAGGCCGGGATTTGTTTCATACATCAGCCATGCAGAATAATCTACAGAGATTTCTTGTTTAAGGCTTTTTATTATTGCGGTGTATTCTTGTGTTTTTTTATCAATGTTTTCTGCTTTATTGTATAAACTTAAGACTTGTTCTTTTAGTTTTATTCCTTCAAAAGGAGTTTTTTGTTTATTAACATTGTTTAATAACTCTATTGCTTTTTTTTCAAGGGATAACTTATTTTCTTTTGGCACAGATGATTTTTTTGCCGGGGTTCTTGATTTAATCTTTTTTCTTGCAACTGGTTTTCTAGGTTCTCTGGCATGGGCATATTCTGCTCCAAACATAAATCCTAATCCTGTTAATGCTAAATAAGCTCCTGTTCTTATTAATCCAGAACCTTTTGATTTACTGACTATGTACTTATCTACAATTCTGTCAAGAAAACCACTATTATATTTTTGGTCTTTTCTATAGGTCAAATTATCCCCCAACCTTTTTATTGATAAAAGAAATAGCACTCAATTATATAAGCTTTTCTATACTTGAGTATTCGTTAGTAGTGACTAATATTCCTCTTCTTGATACTCAAGAAGGAGAACTATCTACAATTAATATTCTTCTTCTTGATACGTATCATATTCTGATTCAGAACTCTCTTCATCATCTATGTCTTCATCTTCGTCTTTCACTGTAAATTCATCTATTTCTGCATAATCATCATCTTTTTTCTTTTCTTCTGGTTCGTCTTCTTCATCTACAGGTATTAATGCCAAAGCGTCTATTTTTTCTATTTTCTTTGGTTTTGGTGTCTTTGGTGTTCTTTTTCTTTTAGAAGTCTTTTTTGGTGTTGATTTTTTCTTTGTAGAAGTTTTCTTTACAATAGGTTTCTTTTTTATTTTAGATTTAGTCTGTTTCTTTTTAAGCTTAACTTTTTTCTTTGATTTTGCTTTTTTTTCCCCAGAGAGTTTTGCTCGCCGGGCGCCAAAAACCTTGGTTTTTGTACGTTTTGGCTTGATTTTAGTGCGTTTCTTTGCCAAATAAACCACCTTTATTTCTTACGTTTTCTTCTTATCGCAACTTTTGATCTTCTGCTTGGTCGTGCTTTTTCCGCGCCTTTTCCTTTCTTTCTTAGACCTCTTGATTTTCTTGAAGAACTTGTTTTTCCTCTATATACTCTTCCCTTTTGTGCTGCAATTCCTGAAAATCTTTTGTCATGTATCATTGCAGGATGTGTTCTATCTATTAATATAATTTCATACCAAAAGTGTTTGCCGTCTTTTGCTATAAAATAGGAATTTAATACTTCGCAGTTTTTGTATTTTTTATTTGCTCTTTCTTCTGCAATTGTTTGATAATTTTTTGATAGTGTAATTCTTGGTGATGCTCTTTTTGATTTCCTTCCGCCAGATCTTTTTGGTTTTTTATGTCCGCCCCTGCTGACTCTTTGTCTTACTAGGATTATTCCTTGTTTTGCTTTGTAGCCTTTTGATCTTGCAGATGCTAAATTTGTAGGTCTTTTGATACGTAAAGTAACTGGTTCTCGTCTGAACTGTATTAGTTTTTCTCTTAATGCTTTGCCTAGGTTTGCTTTAGGTTTTTTCCAGGCATTTCGTATATGTTTATATAACCCCATATTCCCGGGAATAAGTAGGCTGTTTATAAATGTTTTGGTTTATTACGGTCGTAATAAATAATAACTCAATCACAATAATATTTATATATTCTATATTATAATCTCCTGATATTAGAGGGGTGTGTATTATTATGGTTAAACGCAAAAAGAAAAAAGTTTCTAGAGATCGTTGGTCTTCTCATATAGTTTTCTTATTTGCAGCTATTGGTGCTGCAGTTGGTATTGGTAATGTTTGGCGTTTTCCTTACTTGGCAGGTAAATATGGTGGTGGAG
>DAOVMP010000071.1 GCA_030630695.1 Candidatus Woesearchaeota archaeon | reverse complement strand
AGCTTTATCAGCAAATCCGTGCAGTGCTTCTCTATCAAAATTTTCCAAATTAAAATCAATCCTGCTTTTTTCTGTGTTGAGTTGATTTCCTGTAATCAAAGCACCAGTTTCTTTATGAATCACTTCACATAAAATATGCGCAGCAGTGTGATTTCTCATCAATAAATATCTTTTTTTCCAATCAAGGATTCCTTTAACTTTATCTCCTTCTTTAAGACCTTCTTTATCAACTTCATGGCTGACATCAGGACCTATTTTTTTAGCAAAAACAACTTTGTATTCTTCATCATCTTTAATTAATCTACCAGTATCACTAGCTTGCCCGCCGCCCTGCGGATAAAAAGCAGTCTTATCCAAAACAATAAAATTATCATCAACTTTAGTAACTTCTGCTTCAAACTCTTTCAAATAACAATCAGTCATATACAATAATTCAGTCATTTTAACACCCTCCTAATTCTATACTGATGCGAGGTCTAGTTTGCCTTTTAATTTCTTTGTGTTGGTGCGAAGCCTCCAACTGCAAAGTCAGTTGACACCTTGTGCGACATTCCAGCAAAGCCGGAAATCCCACAGTCTCAACCTCGTCACTGCGTGACTCGGGTCGTAACGAATAATTAATACTATTCCTCGGTAACCTACGCACCAACACTCACGCATCAGTACACTAATACAAATATGGAATCAATTTCTTTGTAGAATTCATGTAATATATATAATCTTTTCCAAATCTAGCAAGCATTAATTCTTCTTCTTTATTAATTCTATAAATCAAAGCAGGAATAAACAAAAGAATAATCAATCCAAGACCGAATTTGGAAGAAAAAGCAATTCCCAATCCAATAATAAACATGATAAGAGACAAATAACCTGGGTGACGTATGATAGTATAAGGTCCTCTACGTATCAACTCATGTTTGTCTTGAATCAATACTTTCAAAGTAAAAAATTCATGCAAAACACTTCTTGACCATATTCTTATCAATCCTGCAATCAAAACAATAAACGCACCAATATAATTAATAATCCCTGTTTCAGGCAAAAACATAACAAATTCTGCAATAATCAAACCAAGACACAAGATCAAAGCAACCATGAAAAACCAAAAAGATTCTTTTTCTCTTGCTTTTATTTTAGGCATCTTAAACTTTATTGATTTTGGTTTGTACTTTAATTTGAAATAAACCTGAAAAATCTTATTCTTACGAACATCCCAGGAAAGCAAAACAAAATCTACAATGAACCATAGAATAATAACTCCGATAAGGGCATAGAGTATATATACCATTTTCACCTTCTTTTTTTATATAGTTGTATTAAGGGTATTTAAACATTGCTGCGTAAACCATTAGAAATTATTCATCATCAGGCGATTCTGCAGGCAAAGTTTTGTCTAGACCTGTTTTTTTCAGGTATTTATCAACATCTTCTGCTGTTTTGAATAATATTTTTTCAACCTTACCTTCGCCATTCATAACACAGGTTTCAACATCATGATCCTGACATAAATCCGGACGCGTATCATAAATTTTGCATTTATTATTTTCATCAAGATTCTTGCAGTTAGTTATCACTTCTACAACCCAGTCACCTTCATTATCCAAATAAACACTAACACCTTCATGCATCAACAACCATTTGATCTGATCCCAATCATCAAGACAATCAGGCTCATCAGTCTCAATAGCAATATATCTGCAGCATTTGGCTTTACATTCTTCACATGTAACCATAGTTGTGATTTAAAAAGCAAAGGGTTTAAAAAGGTTTTGGAAATAAATTAAGAAGAGTGGAGGTGCTTTGAAATGAGCAAATATAAAGACCGAAAAAGAGCAGCAGCATACCAGTTTTTAGCGGATTTAGAAAGAGAAGATTCTAAAAAAACATTTTCTTTTGACAATGAGATGTATACGCCATTTCAAATAAGAGGAGAAATCCAGAAAAACACGCGTAAAGGAAGAGAACTGCTTGAAATAATTGTTCAAGTAGCCAGTGTAAAATAAGAATGAATAAAACAGAACTATGCACATTTGGCAAATATTATTGTATGGGGTGCTGTCTTGCCCCTAGAAAATGCCCAACAAAAAGAGAGTTAATCCAAGCGATTAAAGCAAATACTGCTGTGTTTGAACAAGCAAGAAATACTGAAGCTTTTGCAAAAAGACGGAACTGCGGAGAAACACTCCGGTGCGGAGTATGCAATAATCAAGTTTTTATTGGCAAGAAAGTGCTTTGTCCATTGCATCCAGGCAATAACAACGGAAAAGACCTGCGCAAAAGAAAATTCTGCGAACATGATTATCTATGCCCGACTCAAGAAGAATATAACGAATGGAATTCTGTAAAACAAAAACAATTTATTAAGTTTATTAAAAAAAAGAAACCAGATTGGTATCAGTACTCTATTAATATAGATAATTCTGGATATTTGAAGGAGTTTAAGAAAATAAAATATTAATTATTTTTTCCTTGGATGTTTTGTTGAAGGATTTTTCATTACCGGATAAAGGTATTTTAAAGATATAAAAATAATCAAAACTAAGATGGCGCCTATTGCAATAATCTCTTTTTTTGAAGTAATAAATTTCTTAAATCCACTAGTAGGTGCTTGTGGAATAATTTGTTTCTCTGATTCCAAAGTTTGAGTGCCTTCTTCTGAAGAAGTTTGTTTTTCAGCTTCTTTTAATGTTTCTTCTTCTGATAAATCCGCATCTTCTATTGCTTTTTCTTTTATTTCTTCTGGAATAATTACGCTTTTCACTAACATATTAACTCTATTAAAAAATACATCTATTAACTTTATTGATAAATCATCCTTTCTATCAAAATCTAGATCAAAAGTTGTTATTTCATTTTTATTTGCTTCAAAATAATAATCACCAATTCTAAATTCTACTAAGTCATCTAAAATTCTGGAAACTCTTAAGTCATATGTTTTGTCATTGATTGTTATTCTAGAAGAACTGTAAGTTGTGACAGACATAAAAGTTTCTTTGTCAGTAATGTTTATTGCAGACAAAACTATTTGAGTATAAAATCTGCTTGCAGAGTTTCCGCCACCACTGCTTCCGCCAGGCGGCGGTGGAGAACTAGTTATAAGAACCCATGTTAGTGAAGTATTGCTGTTTCCAGAAGGGTCAATACAAGTAACATTCCAATAATGTGTTCCTGGAGTTAATGAAACAGCATGACTTGTTAAGCTCCCATTGTTTGATTCTATGTTCGGTGCGCGAATTACACTATCTATTGTTAAATTACATAGCATTTGCGTAGCAAGATTATCCGTAGCATTCCAAGTAAAAGTAAAAGTCACAGCGGTAGAAGAACTTCCATTAGCAGGATTGTTTAAAGTAATTGCAGGTATGCTAGTATCTATAATAAAATCACGACTTACCGATGTATCACTATTAAGTGTATGATCATAACAAGTAACATTCCAAGTATGCCTGCCTTCTGGTAAATTTGCAACACTAACATTTGTTGCAGTATTATTTAATGATTCGGTTGTGCTGTTAATTGAATTATTAACGGTAATATTACAAGATAAGGAAAAATCAAGATTATCTATAGCAGTCCAATTAAAATTAACTGTTGTGCCGGTTATATTTGCATGATTTGCAGGGTAATTTAAAGTAATAGTAGCATTTGTTCTATCTATAATTATAGCAGTACTCTGATTATTAATTGTTACGCCGCTGCTATTTGTAATATTTATTGATAATGTATAATTACCTTCTGCTGTTTCATTAACATACCAAGAACAGTTGTATTGGCTTAAATTCCAAGTATTATTACTACAAACTTCAACATTATCGATAGTTACATTAAGTAGAGTTGCATTAACATTTATACTCACATTAACACTAACAGTGTATAATGGATATCCTTGAGTAATTACTGGACCAATAAATGTATTACTTCTCGGAGCGTCAATAACAACACTAGCTGCATAAATTAAGCATAAAGTAACTAATAGAAGAATGACTGATAACACTAAAAACCTGATTTTTTTCATTTTCACCTCTCTTTACGTGTGATTTTGCTTTACTAGTATTTAAATGTTTTTTTTTT
>DAOVMP010000039.1 GCA_030630695.1 Candidatus Woesearchaeota archaeon | reverse complement strand
ACCTAATGGTGCTATACTTTTCCAGCCTTGAGCCATTCTGTAACTGGCCACTCGGGGTAGGATGAGTAAAGAATTCAGTTCTGACTCAACCTTTTTGGTGAGGAGATCCAGTTCCCTCAGAGATTCAGCCTTACAGTTAATGTATAATCCTACATTAAACAATTTGTGACGGCCTTTTTGTAAGTCCTCAAGAATTTTTTTAGTATCATTAAATTTGATTTCCAGGCTTGGATTGATTATTCCTTTTTGTTCTTGCGCAAATAAATCTGCTCTTTGTTTTTGCAATTCTTTATTTAAGTTTATGAGCATTGTTTCTATAGGATAGGGATTTATGTGTATGCTTATGTCAAAATTTCCTAAACTGCTGATAATTTTGTCAAGAAATCCTGCTTCCACACTTCTTGGATAGCCATGAGCATAAATTATTCTGTTATAAACATCATTAATCCTTATACAATCCCGTTCATTAATTAAGCTTTCAGGCAAAATTTTTTTGCCTTTGGCAAAGAAAAATTTTGCCAATACACTTTTAAGTTCTTTTGTTTTTACTCTCTTGTATGCCAGATTAAGATTCTTCAGCTTATCCTCGCATAATTTAATCTGAATGTCTATATTATGAAGTTCGGGAATCACGATGTAAAATGACCGATTCATTATTCCTCTATCACTTACAACACTTTCCAGAAATTTCTTATGAGAAGCAAACAATTCAGGATAATCCTTATTCCTGTCGCTCATATCTTTAAAATAATCCTTTAAATCAATAGTGTCAGTAGTCATGACTATTTGAATAGGAAACTCTATAGAATTCAGGAATTTCTGAAAAATGCCAATGATTGATTCTTGAACTCCTGAAGATTTAATGCTAAAATTAATAGGAGTTATTTTAAGAACAGCTATTTTCTTTTTATTTGCTATGATTAAGTCTTTTTTTATATTCTGAAATCCCAAAAAATTCTTAATTTTATAAGTTCCATAAGCTTCTCTGAACTTTCGCCAGCCTAAATAATTTCTAATATAAGTTCCCAGATTAAAAAACATGAACAAAACTGCCAAAAAAGCCAGCAAAGAATCAATAATAACCGCAACTGTCAAAGGTAATTTAAAGAATATGAATAATCCTATTGCTCCGAACACAAAAAAGTATCCTAACTGGCTAAAAGTCAAACCAAACATAATCTTTTCAGAATATTCCAGTTTTTGCGGTATTTCATAAGCCATTTTTGATACCTCCGAGAAGTTTTAACTTAAATTGGATAATAAGAAAGTGTAACTAATTCAGATTATATTCCTTTTACGATAGTAAAAGTTCGAAAACCAAAGAGCCAAGAAAGTATGATGTAACCTGCTAATTTTTTGATTTATGTTTCCCTTTGAGAACAATACAAACAAAAATTCCTTTTCCAGATAGAACTTCAGCACTATGTCTTACACTTTTAGGTATGTAAACTGTTGCTGGAGAAGTAACTTTGTAAATTTCATCTTCAAATTGAATTTTATATGTTAGTTTATCATCTTCAGATAGAATCAGATTCACTTCATCACAATCGTGAGAATGCAATTCACTATATTTTAGAATTTTTTTAGGTAAGCTTTTGATGTAGTGAACAGCAATATGAATATCTGATTCTGGAACCGAAGTTTTATCTAACATCAACAATCTTTTGATAGGGGATTTTCTATGAAAAGGAATTTTTGCTAATGGTTCTATAACACCTCTTTGGATATATTTTTGATATTTCTTCATATCATAACCAATAATATTAATTGTATTAAAAGGTTTCTATTGGCGGAGGCAGTTTGTAACTAACCTCGACTGTTTATAAACGATGAAATGTGAATTTTAAAAGTATGGGCTTTAAGATTGATGAATTTGAAAGTTCATAATAAATCAAGAGTAATCTCTTAGTCGTTGGGCACGTTGCACCTTTAGTTTCTTGATCCATAGTTGTCGCCTATGGCTCGCACATTAGACTAAGTATTTTCCGTATTTGACTATTACTGAGCGGATTTTTCCTTCTGTTTTTGATGCTGATTTTATGAGTGCAAAAAATAGAAAGTAGACTATGATGAAGATTACTGCAAAGAAGGCGGTTATCATTACCATGATTTTTAGACTGCTGAATACTGGTAGATTTATGAGTTTGGAAAATGCTAGTAGAACTATTGCGCAGAAGAAAGTTATGAAAATGTTTATTCCTAAAAAGTTAAGGATTAGTTTGCCGTAGTCTTTTAATGGTTCTATAAAGTAAAGGAATAGTCCTATTGGAAAAAGTGCTATTCCTATTGAAACTATTGCATATCTTAGTATTAATAGTAATGCAGTAATTAGTAATGTGATGACATAAGGTATTGCGAAAAAGAATTGTAGAGCGTTATTGACTAGATTATTTAGTGTTAGTTGAAAAAAGCTGTCATCGATTAGTCCTAGAACTCCATTAGTTAAGGTAGCACTTATTTGCACAATAATATCATAGAGGAAATAAGAAGTTTGAATTAGAACAATCATTATGATGATGTTTTTTAGCCATTTTTTTGCATTGTCTCTTTTGACTATGTCGTGGCCTGAGGTCATGAAGTTAAATCCGGCATAAAGAAATAATAATCCGTAAAAGATTGAGATTACATAAGCCATTATTTTCCATAGATACTGAAAAACAGAAATTATTACTGGCTCTGATAATAATTTTTTTACCAAAGAAATTAATGGTTGAATTGGAGCATTGATAATTACAGTAGTGTATTCAAAAAGTTTTTGAGTAATGCAGCTTCCTAGATTAAAAATACCGCATTCGTTTTCAATAGGTTCTTCCTCTTCTTCATCTTCCTCGTCTGCAATAACAAAGATTGATGAAAGCAATAGAGCTAAGACTAACAAAATTATTAGTTTTTTCATAGGCTTTTACCTCATAACATATAATTTACTGCTAATGGGGCTACCCAAATCACAACCATGCCAATAACAACATACATTGCCATGCTTTTGGCAACATCTCTTTTCTTAGGGTCTGCGCCAGAAGTCATAAAAGTAATTGCAGCAATTAAAAACACGATTCCAGCAATAACACTTGCCGCATATTTGATTAAGTTGTATATTTTCATTACTGGTTCTAGCATTTTATCAAATTGTTCTTTGTCTTCTGGACTTATTTCTTGGTCAAAATCTGCTGCTTGTGCACTAGTAGATATTATCGGTGCTACAAATATCATCAATAGGCTCAGCAGTTGTAATAGCCTCGTCAGCACTTGTTTTTTCATGGTTTTTTTCACCTCCTTCTTGTTTTATGTAAGTTTTGATTATTGATTTTCTCAGGTTTTTGTGCATGATAGTTATTGTTATTATTCCGTTGAATATCAGGCATGTTAGGATGATTATTGGTATTGTTTCTGGAGTGTCATTGGAAATTAAGTAAATGAATGTTGAACTTGTTAGGTATAATAAAATAAATGCTATGTTCCATTTGATTATTTTTTTAATCATCATCTTCATCAACCTCTTTGTTGAATTCTTTTGTGAATTCAAATTCAGGATTTTCAGATTCTTCGTTGTTATTTGCCATTTTACCTTTTTGAAATTCTTCAATACATTCTTTGCAATACATTCTTCCGCGGATTCTTTTTCTTAGTTTGCAGGCTACACATCTTGCTTTTTTCACTCTTACCACCTCGGGGATTATGGATCTCTTACTCGAAGTTTTTTATTGTATTGCAGGATAATTGTTCTGCACTTCCAGCTTTGGACTGTTTCTTCAACACTTTTGCCGTCAGTTAAAACGTATTTTCTTAGAAGCTCGTCAATAATTTGTTTTTCGTTATCCTTTGGTTTTCTGCCAAAAAAGAACTCTGCATAAGCTCTGGTAAATTCGTTAAAAGGGCCTTTGCGTCTATACTCGCCATATTTTTTAGCTCTTTGAATTATCTGTTCGTCAATAAAACTTTTAACTTCTAAATTACGGCTTTTAAGTTTTGAACGTTCGGTGTTAAGCTGTAATTGTTCTTGTTCTAATTCTGTAATTCTGTCTGTTAATGTGGAATTTTTTTGTTCTAGAACTGAAGATTTTTTTTGCAAACAATTATTCTCTGCCAATTTTATGCCATATTTTTTTTGTAGTGCATAAATTTGGCCAAGGCGTTTTTTATAATGGTTTTGTAATTGGGTTATGTATTCTTGCTGAAACATATTGTTTTTTTTCAAATTTTGTTTCTGCAAGAAAACTAGACTGTTGCTTGATTTAAGACCTTGTAGTTCTGCTTCATACTTTTGTTTGCCAAAATAAACCAAACCGCCGAAATAAGCAATGCCCATTAAACTGGCAGTAGTTATTGCAGTAATTACCGCTCTTTTAATTCTGTTTGATTTTTTTACAGGTTTTGCTTGTTTTTCTTTTTTGTTGTCATCATAAACCAGTTTTATTTTGTTTAGGGGGTCTAGTTTGGAAATGATTTTTTCTACAGTTCCTGCTCTTAGTTGATTGTTTGTGAAAGAATTACTGAAATTTACTGCTTTTTTTGTAAATTCTTCTTCTATTCTTTCGCAGTCGGCAATACTTAATTCCAAAGATTTCTTTTTTGCTGAGGAGTTATTGTTGCTCATTCTCCCTCGATTAGCCTTCTTGCTCCATATTGGTTCTCAACTGTTGCTTCAAGCTGTCTTAAAAATTCAGCAAGAGATTTTCTCGCATCATAGCTTTCAAAACCGCGGTTTTTTATGTGCTTCATTTTTGTAGCACTTTCTTTACAGCCAATGCTCGCATCAACAACTTGCTGTAAAGCAATATTATACTGGTCAAGATCGCCTTCTCTTCCTGCACTCATAACTGCCTGAGAAACAACTTCAAACACTTCTGCTTTTTCAGCCATAACACCTTTTTGTTTTCCTTCAGCAGTCTGGTAAAACTTTTCAACCACTTGCGCAATACCTTTGGTTAGCATATCTGCACCTTGAAGTAATCCATCAACAGCTTCCGCATTAGGCACGTTATTCATACCTCTAGTAAGCTTCCTATAGACTGCATCTATAGAAAACTCTCTTTGCCCATCATATTTTTGTATTTCGTTCATTTCGCAACACCTCCAAAATGTCTATCTTTAATGAAGACGCGCTCATTTATATTTTCTAACGGACATTCGTACCCTAAATCGAATTAGAAATTATTGACGGGGGTCAAAACCGTGGTCAAAACCACAGGATTCATTTTAAATATTAAGCAAATAACCAATTATTTATGTCAAAATCAAAAAAAGTTTGTGTGTATTTTAATGACGAACAATTTGCTCAGCTCAAAACAAAAGCGAATATTAATACTTCTAAGAATTTAAGCTCATATGTTAGAATCAAATTGCTAAAAATTAATTTTCAGACAATGAAAAAACTTATAGAAATTCGTAAAAAATTATCGCGGAGGCAAATCTAATGGGATTGACTAGAGATCTCCGAATTAAAGTAACACCTTTGCAATATGAAATAATCAAAAATAAGGCTCAAGTTTTTGGATACAAATCAATGAGCGCATTTATTAGAGATATAGTATTAAACGAGAATTATTCTACAGAAGAATTAATTAAAGAGATTCATGAGATGGTTGTTAAGGAGAAAAAAGATTTAAATAAGGTTTAGAATTCTTCCTTTAATGAGAGAGTGTTTGGGTTGTTCTTTTGATTAGTAGTTTAAATGTTCTAACAAATATTAATCTGCTTTTGCCTTGCCATATATCTCATAAAAGAAATCCCTATACTGTTTAGAAAGATTTTTACTTGTTATAACTATAGCTGTTGCTCTTGGTTTCCAATTTAGAATGGTTATCTTATTATTAAGAACTATTATTCCTTGTGGAAAATTAAATTGAGTATATCTATTGTTAATTGTTTTTAAAACTTTTTTACTGTATCTTTTTTCATAAATTAGTTTAATCTTTTTGTTTGTTAAAACCTTTATCTTTAATCCTTTTT
>DAOVMP010000006.1 GCA_030630695.1 Candidatus Woesearchaeota archaeon | reverse complement strand
CATCCATATCTGTTCCACCTAATTGTGTGTCTCCAGATGTAGATTTAACTTCAAATACTCCATCGCTAAACTCCATTATTGTAACATCTAGTGTTCCGCCACCAAAATCAAAAACTAATATTTTTTGTTCTTTGGTTCCTTTGTCTAGTCCATATGCTAGTGAAGCTGCTGTTGGTTCGTTAACTATTCTAACAACTTCTAATCCTGCAATTGTTCCTGCATCTTTTGTAGCTTGTCTTTGATTATCATCAAAATATGCTGGAACAGTTATAACTGCTTTTGAAATTTTTTCTCCTAAAAATGCTTCTGTATCTTTTTTAATCTTTTGTAAGATAAATGCAGATATTTGCTGCGGCGTGTATTCTTTTCCATGTATATTATACTTGAATGTCGTTCCCATTTTTCTTTTTGCAGCCATTACTGTTCCTTTTGGATTGCTAACTGCTTGTCTACGAGCAGGTTCTCCAACTAGAACTTGTCCATCGCTTGTAAATCCAACTACAGATGGGAATGCTTTTCCATATAAGGATGCTCCTTCTGCTGATGGTACTATTTTTGGTCTGCCTGCCTCCATTATAGCTGCTGCAGAGTTTGATGTTCCTAAATCTATTCCGATTATTTTCATTTTTCTCCCTCCAAACTTTGTTTGGAGTCTCGGCAAATTTCATTTGGCGCAGACTCCGGTTTAATATTATTATAAGCCTTTGAAATTTTAACTTTTGAATATCTTAATATTTTTCCTTTAATTTCATATCCTTTTTGTAGTTCTTCTAAAACAATTCCTTCTTCTTTTCCTTCTTCTGATTGTAAAACTTCGTGCTTGTGTGGATCAAATTTTTCTCCAACACAGTTAATTTCAGTAACTCCTTTTTCAGATAGTAATTTTTTCATTTTATTTAGTATCATTTGCACTCCTTTTTTATCAGATTCATTTATTTTTTTAACTGCGATTTCAAGTTCATCTACAATAGGTAATATCTCACATATAACTGAAGCAGAGGCATATTCAATAAAGTCTTTTTTGTCTTTTTCTTCTCTTTTACAGTAATTAGAAAAATCTGCTTGAACTCTTTTTAGATCATTTGTTAGTTCTGCGATTTTTGCATTCAGTTCTTGAACTTTTTCAGCAGCATTTTTAAATTCAGGGGTTCTTGTATCATGTTCTCCTGCGATCTTTTGATGTACTTTTCTTTCTTTTTGAAGTTTCTTAATTTCTTTATCAATTTTCTTAGCCATTTGTCCACCCATATTTCAGTTGACTTTAAGCCAACGCAGTAGCTGTAAAACACTACTCTTATATAAAGCTTATGGTTCTATCAGCGAAAGTTTTATATATTTAAACTGTTTTCCACCTTTAAGATGAGGTGTTTATTATGACTGAACAACCAAAAGTTAATATTCAAATAAAAGAAGGAGATGTTTTTTTTGCTCACGAAATGAGTGCAAATTTTACACCAACACAATTTAGCTTGGATTTTAAAAGTATAACCCCTAGAACCGATCCAAGAGCTAAAACACCATCATTCTTACTAGAACATAATTTGGTTCTTTTAGAACCATGGCATGCTAAGATGGTTTTAGGTGTTCTTAACAATGTAATTAAAAAATATGAAGAAGAATTTGGCAAGATTAAAAAACCTAAAGCATTGGAAAAAGCTGAAAAAAAGCATAAAAAACAGATGGAAACAACTGAAGGTTCTACTGAAAGTCCAAGTTATTTTGGTTAGCCACTTTTTCAAAGAAAAATGGCTGCCAAGAAATTAAACCAAAGAAATAAGGAAAAATCTCGATTCGAAAATCGAGGTTTAATTTGTTGAGCAAAAAATGTTCAAAGAACGAATAACCATTATCAGGATTAGAAAGCCTTTAAGAACAACCCTTAATGAGGAGTTGCAATGGTTTGGCAACTCCTTAGGGTTGTTTAATCTAAGAGACAGAGACAAGTCTTGTTTTAGAGTTTTTATTGAATTATTAAAAGCAGCTAAGATGCGTCATCCATTATCTTCTGATGAATTAGCAAATAACTTAAACTTAAGTCGGGGAACTGTTGTTCATCATATTAATAATCTTATAGAAAGAGGTATGGTTTCTCAGATTAGAACAAAATATACATTAAGACAGGCAAAACTAAAAGATTTAATTCAGGACTTAAGAAGAGATTCTGAAAAAACTTACAAAGAGTTAGAAAAAGGCGCAGATAGAATTGATGAGATGCTTGGATTATAAACTACATAAATTAAAAAAAATAAAAAAATAATAAGAATTATTTTATTTACTCTTCTTTGCTTTCTTCTTCAGTAGCTTCTTCAGTTTGTTCTTCAGATTTTTCTTCGGAACTTTCTTCAGTTGCTTCTTCTTTAGGAGCTTCTGCACCAGTGTCTAACTTAACATTTGCAGCTTTTGGACCTCTGTCTCCTTGCTCTACGTCAAAGATTACAGCGTCGTTTTCACGCAATGTTACACCGTCTGCTATTCCAGATTGATGTACAAAATACTCTTTTCCATCTTCGCCAGCGATAAAGCCAAAGCCTTTACCAGCGTTGAAAAACTTTACATTTCCTTTCATTTTTGTTTTAAAACCTCGTACTAATTTAAGACATCAAATAATGTCTTATGAGTGAGAAACAGATAGATACTATATAAAGGTTCGTGTTTAGAGCAGTAGTGCCTTTTTTGCTGAAAAGGCGAGATAACTACATTATTTCTTTTCACCGAGGCCTTCTTTTCTTAAAGTCTTCAATATCGATTTTATACTTTCTAGCTGCTCTTATAACCTTATTATACGCTTTTGTTCGTTCTGCTGTGTTTTTGAATTTAGTTTGGTTAAACCGCGCCATCGCGTTTTGAGTGTGGTTTTTATCAAATATTGGCAGCATACTATCGCTTGGCGGTTTTCGCGGTGCAGCATAGAATTGTGCCGCTGTTTTTCTAGATTTCTTTCGCCGTTCTTCCATAGCAGTTATTTTAGACATCATATTTTCACCTTTTTTTATACTTATTAGAATAAGAATATATTAATTTTTCTATTTAATAAACTTAAACCTTGGTACTTCTTTGCCATCAAATGTAATAGTCTCTTCAAACATTTTTTTAGGCCTTACCCAGATTGTATTCTTTCCAAACTCTTCAGTTTCATAAAGTGCCATGTAAACAATCATTTCTTCTACAGTTTCAGAATGCCTGCATTCTCCCAAAACTGCATAATAGTTTCCTTTGTAATGTTGATATATTCCTTGTTTTACCATTTTAAGGATAAATATTATCTCCTATAAATCTTTTTCGGTTTCGCAAGAAATTTTTCGGTTTTTTATTTTTGTTTTTTAAAGAAATTCGATACGTTTGTTATTGTTTACGATTTTAACAGATGTTTTTCCGGATTTTGTTGCAAAACAGTTATTAAAACAGTAATAAGAAAAAAAGTAAGATACCTGATTCCGAATCAGGTAACACAACCCTGTATAATAAATTATATTCACAGAGTATAAAAACTTTGTGGTTTTTCAAAAATCATTCCTGATTTTTGATGCTCAGAATTTCACGAACAGTGATTTTTGAATACACAGAATTCCACTTCAATTAAATGGTGGATGAGTGAAATTCTGTTGTTTCAACAAAGCCAGGATGAACCGAATCAGGTAAGGTGCCTGACTTAGGATCAGGTGACACAACCCTGTGTCATGCGGGTTCAAAAATAAGGATTGCATCCTTATCATCCTGCGGCGGGCTAAAGCCCACCAATACGTGACCGAAAGTCCCGTCCTCGGCGTTGAAAAATTAATAGTAGAAAGAAAAGGTAGGAATTCAAAAAGAGCGCAGATTCACTGCGTTATTATAGCAATTCTTCAATTTTCTTATCAATATATTCTGCTCTTTTCAATAAGTTTTTCTCGTTTGGTTGTCTCAAAGCCATTCCAAATGATGCTAAAGCTAAACCACTCAGCCCTACTATCAAAGCGAAAATAACTGATTCATCTAAACTTGTTTCTTTTGGGGGCGCAAAAGCTTCAATGACAAGCAGCACCCCATACATTAGTTCCCCACCTAGGAGACCATATGCTCCACAAGTAAAGGGATTGTCGAATTCTCCTGTTCCGTTTGCTTTTAATGATTTTAATGGATCAAGATAGTCATCTCCAATAAGATTACTCATATGATCAATCATGATATTATGTTCATCATTCTTTTTTCTTGGTAACCATCTTCTATAACCTTCATTTATTTTACTTAATTCTTCAAGATTTTTTCTAACTGATTTTTTGCCATTTACAGCATCTTCTAAAATTAGATTTTTTTCTTTCTTTTGTAATTCTTTTTTAATTATTTGTCTTTGTAGTTCTGGAATATCAATAAAACCTACTTCTTCAGGAGAAATATGACGAGAAGGGCGAGGAGGACTGAATCCTGGAAGGCCATCATATTTTTCAAACTTATTACTATTAAATTGTTCTATTGTATTCTCTAAAGATTCATTAATTTTCTCTGCTTCTCTTAAGTCATAGTATAATATCATTTTAATTAGAAGTCCTACCTTTAGAAGAATATACTTTTACTCCTTTTTTCTTTAATCTACCCAACATCTCCACATTAAATTTGAATAATTTTCCATAATCAATGGACATCTCTTTTAGGCGATACAATCTACTATCTAAGTCCTGAGGCAGGGCTATTAAGGGATTCCCTTCTAGTTCTAGAGTCTCTAAAAAATAAAGATCTCCAATTTCATTTGGAATATAACTCAGATTATTCCATCCAAGCCCAAGACATTTCAGTTTGTTTAGTTTTCCCAACTCCCCAGGAATAGGACGTAAATGATTTCCATTAAGGCATAACTCTTCAAGATTTTTTAAATCACTAATAGATTCAGGAAACTCTATTAAGTTACAACCATTTGCATAAAGACGTTTCAGTTTGGATAAACTCCCAATATTATCTGGAAATCTGGCTATGGGATGCCCAGATACATTTAATTTCTCTAATGATTTTAATTTTAAAATGTCTTGGTGTAGGTTTTTAAGTGGTTTATCATACAAGGAAGAAAAAGTTCCAAAGTTTATATCCAGTTCTGTAACTGCCCTCTTTTTGATGACCACATTACATCCCCAGCAATACTTACGTTTCATGAGCTTCCTGTAATTACTAGATGAATAATCATCAAATCTTCCTTCAGTAATGTTTTTGAGGGCTTGATATTCTTTACTGTTTAAAAGGATATCATCAATTCCCACAGTATATGTTGATTTTGCCATTTTTAAGTACTTTAGTAAAAGATTAGCCTATTTAAAGCCCTGTGGTTCAGAATAAACAACACCTTTAAATATTACAAAATTATTGCTATTTATATGGAAACAGAAACGCTTAGAAGATTGGGGTTAGAAGAGAAAGAGATTCAAGTCTATTTAGCATTATTAAAACTTGGAAGTATCACAGCTTCAAAAATAGCAAAGGAAACAAGCATAGATCGGGCCACCTGCTATAGATATCTGGATTCTCTAACAAAAAAAGGTCTTGTGTCTTATGCTATAGAAAATAATATAAAATATTTCAAAGCAGCGCATCCAGAAAAAATTCTTGAAGATTTACAGGAAAAAGAATCAGAATATAGGAAAATACTGCCAGAACTTGTTAAACTAACAAATATTCCTAAAAAAGAAACAAATGTTGAGGTTTATGAAGGAAAAGATGGATTAAAGACTGTTTTAAGACAGATAATTAGAGATAAAAAAAACCATTTAGTTTTAGGAGATGAAGGAAATTTTGCTAAACTTATGCCTATTTTCTTTAAACAATTTATTAAAGAATGTGAAAGAAATAAAATCAAAGAAAAAGTGTTATGTAACAAAAAAATATTTAAAAAAATAAAGAAGTATGATTATAAATATTCAATAACAAAAGCTCTGCATTTTAATTACATCGCCCCGACAACAACTGTTATTTATGAAGGAAAAATAATATTATTTAATTGGAGCAAACCATACAACGCTATAATCATCTCTAATGTAGATATGGCTAGGGCTTATGAAAATTATTTTAATGTTCTTTGGAAAACAGCCAAACCATAATATTAAAGAAAACCCCCCACACCATTAAAGAATTCTAAAACCATTCATTATATATCCAATAAACAAAGATTCCAAAGATAATAACTGCTAACAGAATTATCATTCCTGTTGCTCCGCCGACTTCTTCATTGTCTGAAACTCCGATTACTGCTCCTGTTATTGAATTTCCTAAACTTTTAAATTTGTTCCAGAATTTTGATATTAATTTTGGTTCGTCTTCTTTTGTTTCTTCTGGTTCAGATATTTCTACTGATTCGGATTTTTCTTCTGGTTCTGATATAACTTTTGGTTCAGATTCTGTAACAACCGTCGGTGTTGTTGCAAATGGATTATATCCTGGCACTAGTTCTTGCATAGGTATTATTCTGAATTCTGCTCGTATAATGTGATTTTTTACAAATGATAATTCCATGTCATAGTAGTGGTCATTATTCAAATCGTATTTTTGTGATTGCCCATTTAATAGTTTTGATGCAACATTATCAATTAGTATTGTTATATCTTCTCTTGTTAATGAGGATATTGCAAGTACATACTCAAGGTCTTTGTATTTTATCATTATTATATCTTTCGGACCTATGTTTCTGTGAAAATGCACTCCACTGTCTAAATCATACGTATGTGTTCTTGCAAATGAACTGCCACTGCTTCCGCCTCCTCCGCCTCCACTATAGGTTATTACTGGCGGTGCTGGTGGTGGTGTGGTTCCTGGAACAGTTATTACAAAGGAATTATAGGCATAAGCTGTGTCTGTTGCTTTGTATTTATCTGTTACTTGTAGTGTTACAGAATATGTTCCTGTTGTGAAATAGATTTTACTTGGATTTTGAACAGTGTCATTTGTTCCGTCTCCAAAGTCCCAGAAGTATGTAAGTGAATCATTTAATACTCCGCCAATATTAGGGTCTGTGCTTGTGCTAAAGAATTGTATTACTGTTCCATTATTAGTTGATGCTGATGTTGGTGTAAAGCTTGCTGTTGGTGGTTGATTAACTAAATCTGTTAAGTTTGCAGGTCCGCTTGTATCAGCATCATATGTGCTTCCGTTAAACAAGAGTATTGTTCCGTTATAGATTACATCATTGATTATTGTTGCATTTGCTACATTTGTATTGCTTAATGATGAGTTTTGTATGTTTGAGTTATCAATTGTTGTGTTTTGTATGTTTGAGTTTGAGTCGATTACTACATTATTAATTATTATTGCATCGATTATTGTAGCATCTGTTATTGTTGAATCAAGTATTGTAGATCTGGTTATTGTTGACCGCGTTATTTGTGAATTGTTTACATTTGAGTCTGTTATTGTTGAGTATTGTATTATGGAATAAGTCGCATTTGAGTTTGTTATTGTGCTTTCAATTATGCTTGATCCTGTTACATCGCTTGGGTCTACAAAAGAATTTATTATATAGCAATTGCTTCCGATTTTATCGCGAACAGTTGAATTGATTACAGTGCAGTTTGTTAATTGCGAATTATAAATGTTTGAATCTGTTGCACTAACATCTGTTAATGTAGAGCTATTAATAATTGTATTATTCGCATGAACATTTGTTAAAACACTGTTGTCTGAGAGTGTTGAATACAATATTGAATTAGACGCGCTTGCTCCGTTGATTAATGTTGAGTTTTGTTCGATTATGTTCTGCACAGTATAACTTAAGTTTGAGATTATTGAATCGTTTAAACAAGCAACATACACATTGTTCTGTCCTAGTTTCATGCCTGTTATGCTTGCTTGATGAAATGTTCCTCCTGTTGGATTGAAAAAGTTATTAATATTTAAAGAGTTTAATGACCAGTTACAACTAGTATTCAGGTTTGTGGTTAGGTTTAGTGTAAAATATGATTTATTAAAAAAAGTGTTTATTGGCGGCGCAAAATTTCTTGATAGGAATGTTCCTACAAATACCCAGTACGTGACGCTTCCTGCAGTATAGTTTTGGGTTGCATCATATACAAATGTTGCTGGGAATGAACTGCTAGGATTCCAAATAATTATTGTGGGAATCACGCCGTTTGTGCTTGTCTGATTTAATGTATTGTTTATGTAGAGCGCAACATTTCCTGTTAAGGGTGTTATTAAACGGGCGTTTATGAAGACAGAGCCTGTGAAATTGGCTGCCAAGAAAATATTGTCTTGAACATTATTTAATGTTAAATTTAGAGCAGAACTAATAGGATTTACAATAAGTGATGCTGACTTGCTGTCTCCTGTGTAGTTTTGTGATTCTATGGCATTGCAGGTATAGTTATATTGTCCTGCGGCCAATGGTCCTAAGTCTGGATTTGTTGTGATATTAACTTTGTTGCGTTGGAATTGTAATATTGATTGATTATTATTAATAGTGCAGTTCACATTCATTGAACTGCCGTATGTTACGCTTGTTGGTGCGTTTAATGTTGCTATTCCTTGTTGTTTTGTTACTATTACTATTTTTGATTGCATTATTGAATTAAAGTTTGGACTTGCAGAGATAGAACAACTATAATTATAATTTCCTGCTGAGATTATTGAATTGTCTGGGTTTGATACTATTGTTCCATTGCGCATAAGTACGGGAGTTGTCAAATTAGTATCTATAGAACAATTTACATTTGTTGGGTTGCCGTATATAACTGTTGATGGTGCGTTTAGTGTAATCACAACTGTTTTAGGTGTTATGTTAAGGAATTCTGTTTGTATCATATCAGTGTAGTTTTGTGAAACTCCTAAATAACAGGTATAATTGTATGATCCAACTGCTAAATTATTATTAATATCTGGATTTGGTACTATGAATGTATTTCTATACAGATTCATTGCTTGGCTTTGACTTGTGTTTGAATAACAGCTTACATTTGTTAGTGTTCCATATTCAACTGATAATGCGGGTTGTATGTTTAGTATAAATTGCGGTATTGCAGGAAATAGTGTAAATATATATTGCTGTGATGTATTAGAAAGTGAGTTTGTATAATTTGCATGCCATCTGTAAGTGTGGTTTCCTACTGCAATTTCTGTTAAATTTGCTTTATATGTATTTCCGCTTACAAGGCTTGCAGTTGTATTTATTCCATTGAATTCAAACAATACTGTATCTAATATTGATGAAGGTATTATTGTTATGAATAATTCATAATATCCTGGATTTTCATATGTTGCATTCAATGGTGTGTTGTTTACAAATCCTGGCTTAGGAATATAGATTATTTCCAGATTAAACAAAGAGCTTGTGCAGTCATTTGCTGTTCCTGAATCATCACATACTGTTATGTTTATGCTGTAATTGCCGTATGTTGTTGGTGTGAAATTTATTAGTCCTGTTACAGGATTTATGTCAAATAGTGTTGTGTTGTCAGAATAAGTTAATATGTCTCCTGGATCAACATCTGATGCATTTATGTCATACATAAAAGGCAAGAATCTTATCGCGCTTTGATTTAATAAGCTAGGATTAAAATACGGGGCATCATTTATAGGCAGTACTGTTAAGCCGATTGTTGTATTTGTCGCGTTTTCTTCGTCAGACGCTATTATTATTAGTGAAGAAATTCCGAAATAATCTTGTGCAGAGGTTATATTCATTATTCCTGCTGTTTCTGTCACACTTATGTTTACATTAGATGGAATAAAGGAATAAGTTAAGTACCGTGTTTCTATGTCTTTGAAATGGTCGCTTAGATTTACAGAATCATTATACATATCTTCTGGAAATGTTAAGTTTGATATTGTTAGATTTAACCATGGAGCGTCGTTTACACTTTCAACAGTTATTG
>DAOVMP010000117.1 GCA_030630695.1 Candidatus Woesearchaeota archaeon | reverse complement strand
GTCTGCAAACGCTTTTACATTTTTCGGTTCTAATCCTATAAATGGTGATAAGTCTTCAGTTGTTTTAGGTTCTTTGCATAAATGTTTAATAAAATTTTGTAAAACTGCTGTTGCATTCATGTCTAACACTTTGTTTTGTGCACGAACACTTTTAACAACTAAATCCGCCTCATGCAAACGTCCTTGTAAATCATTTAAAAAATCTGTTAAATCATTTGATTTAAAACTTAAATTTTCAGGAGCTAGTATTTCCACAGATGATGGCAAGGCTTCAAAGCAAAAATCTAGTAATTTTAACATATCTTTAAACTTAATTTCCAGTTCAACAAAGGTGCTGAACATTTTGCCTTGTGGTTTTGCTCCTTCATAGTCTTCTTTTACTATATCTACTTCTTTTTTTAGCTTATTAACATAATCTTTTAGTGTTTGTTCTATATATTCTTTTGGCCCCCCAAGCATTTCTAATATAGCTCTTGCGTGTATTTCCATTAAAAGAGTGTTTTTCTAGTAGTTTAAATAATTTGTGTCCGCTAGAGGTAGTAGTTATACCGCCAACATTCCCAATCACTATTTTAGAGTAGTTCTAAAAGCTTTAATATTGTTTTTTAAAAGAACTGTTTAGGGAGTGGTAAACATGTTTAAATTATTTAAAAAGAAGAAAAAGGATTCCAAAGCAGTTTTACCTCCACCTTTGCCTCCAGAAGAAAGGCCGGAAATGCCTAAGGGAGATTTTCCTCCTATTTATCCTGATAAAGAATTGCCTTCTCCAATGCAAGAGGAAAATATTCCTGAATTAGAGTTTCCAGTGATGCCTAAAGAAAAACCCGAGGAAGAGATTTTACCTATGTTGCCTCCTCCTCCAAAACCAAGAATACCTGTGGATTTTGCAGTGAAAAAACCATTACCTAAATTTGAATCAGGGGTTCCTACTGTTTTTGACAAGACGATTGAAGAAAAAATGCCTTCTAAGAAGATAATAAGACCGAGATTAAAACCTATTTTTGTTGATGTTGATGATTATAAATTAATTACAAATAATACAAATGTTATAAGATCTAAATTATTAGAAGCAGAGGATTTTGCAAAAAAACTTAATCATTTGAAACATAAAGAAGCTAAGATTTTGGATAAGTGGCAGGCACGTATTGAGGATATTGATAAAAAATTAAATTATATTGATAAGTTAGTTAGTAAAGCGCAAGGGTGATTTATAATGGATTCAAAAGCTCCGGTTTTTGTTAAAATTGAAGATTATAAGGATATTGTAGATTTGATAGCTTTGATTAAAGATAGATTAAAGCAGGCTAAATTTCTTCTTGATAAAGTTAAAGAGATTAAGGAACAGGAAGATGCTGAGATAAGCACTTGGTCTCGAGAGATGGATGATGTTGATCAGAGGATCAATGATGTTGATAGAGCTTTATTTGAGCCAGAACTATGAAAAAAAAGAAAGTAAAAAAGGCCAAAAAGAAGAATCATGCAGTAACAAAAGAGCCTTTCTTTGTGGGGATTAACGATACTGTTTTTGTTAGGAGGAATGTTCTTCTTTCTTCT
Organism: Candidatus Woesearchaeota archaeon; assembly: GCA_030630695.1. Lineage (GTDB taxonomy): Archaea > Nanobdellota > Nanobdellia > Woesearchaeales > ARS49 > WJKI01. Next base: position 1,476 of record DAOVMP010000117.1, on the reverse strand, counting down.
AAGAATCTGATTGATTGTCTTAAAAAATATGAGGGCTTGGTTGATTTGCGCTTGCGCAAACAGAATTACGTTGTTGAATTTAAAAGGGTAGTAGATGAACTGTTGGTTTTAAATCGTAAGTTGAGGAGTCATTTGCCTAAAATGCATGTGCGGGAAAAAGAGGTTTTAGTTCGCACTAAATCCGAGCCCCATATTCCTAGTCATAAATCGCATTTAGATGTTCTAGAGGCAGAATTATCTAGAGTTGAAGCTAAGCTTGATCATTTGGACTAAACACTTCTTTCTTCTGGATAACTCTAAATTGCTTGCGATTTTGAGGGTCAGAAAAAATCTTGATTTTTTCTGTAAGTTTTATATACTATCTTCTGATTTATTTCTCTTAATGCGGACGTGTCGGAGTGGTCAAACGAGACAGATGGTCCAAAAGACCAGTCCAAACTCAAGACCAATGATGAAAATCTGCTGTCTTCCATTCCACAGGGAATGGTGAGATATCTGTTGGCTTAGTGCCTACGCAGGTTCGAACCCTGCCGTCCGCATTTATTTTCTTTTTTCCTAAAAACCTTTTTATACTAATTCTATAAAATGAGTAATATGATAGAAATTCGTACAATCGGCGGTTATCAGGAAGTTGGTAAGAACATGACTGCTATCAAAGTAGACAATGAAGTTGTTATCTTAGATATGGGCTTACATCTACCTAACTACATCCGGTTCACAGAAGAAGAAGGTGAAAATGTAGTTAAATTAAGCAAAAAAGCTTTGATGAGTGTTGAAGCAATTCCTAATGATGAAGTGATTAAGGATTGGGCTAAATTAGTTAAGGCAATTATTCCGTCACACGCACACTTGGATCACGTGGGGGCGATTCCTTACATGTCTAGTAAATACAATTGTCCTGTTATTTGCACTCCTTTTACAGCTGCAGTGATTAGAACTATTTTAAGAGATGAAAAGATTCAGATTAGGAATAGGATTAAGGTTTTAAATCCTAATGCTATTTTAAATTTGACTAAAAATATTAAAATTGAATTTATTAATATTACACATTCAACTCCGCAGGCAGTTATGATTGCAGTGCATACAAAATATGGTATAATATTATATTGTAATGATTTTAAATTAGATAATAACCCGACGCTAGGCAGAAAACCAAATTATGATGCATTACAAAATGCAGGTAAACAAGGTGTGTTAGTTGCGATCGTGGATGCATTGTATTGTGACAAAAGAGGCAAGACTCCTTCGGAGTTGGTTGCTAAAGAAATGTTAAAAGATGTTTTGTTAGGTGTTCATTCTAAGGGTCATGCAGTTATTGTTTCAACTTTCTCTTCGCACATCGCAAGACTAAAATCAATTGCACAGTATGCTAAACAGTTAAACAGAAAAGTTGTTTTCTTGGGAAGATCTTTGTCAAAATATATTAATGCGGCAAAAGATGCTAAAGTTATTGATTTGACAAAAGAGGGTGAAATT
>DAOVMP010000057.1 GCA_030630695.1 Candidatus Woesearchaeota archaeon | reverse complement strand
GTCTTATATGACTGCGTTTTAAACAAAACTTGTCTAGGCTAGCCAGAGGTCTTGGGTTCAAATCCCAACGGGCCCACTTCTTATTATATCCGCAAGTAATATAAACCTCTTGCATATAATATAGTATGAGTGGGAGATATATGGATACATACGTAGCTGCTGTAATAACAGACATACATGGTAATTTAGAAGCTTTAAATGCAATTCTAGAAGATATTGAACTAAAAAAGGAAGAAATGTTTAAAAGAGATATAGACATTCCTTTCTGGGGCATAATTTTTTTAGGTGACGGTGTGGGATATGGCCCTAACCAACTTGAATGTCTTGACATTCTAAGAAAAAAAGCAAGAGTTTACCTTCCAGGAAATCACGAAGAAATGCTAAGACTGATGTTATTACATCCAGGCATAACTTTGCCAGGAGTTCATCCAATTGCAAAAAAAGCTCTTGAACATACTGTAAACCAATTAATAGGAGAAGTAGAAATTAAAGAACTTAAAGAACTTGGAAAAACCTATAAAATTCCTGCAACAACACTAGAAGAACTGCAAAAAAAAGACTATCACATAAAACTAGCAAAAACATTAGTCGAACAAATAAAAGACAACGTGAAAGTTGATCCTCCTGAAAGCGGTCTTTTCAGTAAAAAATGCACTGATGAAGATCACAAACAAATAGTAGAGGATGTTTTACTAGATTCATTAACAGAATATTCCGGTCTTTACGAAGCATACAAAAAAGGGCTTGAAAGAAGAGAAAGAACATTATCTATTTACAACTTTTTAGAAGAAATAAGGGAACATAAAGTTCACAGATTAAAAAACGCAATATTTGTGCATGACGATCCTGTAAACCCTGGAAGTGCAGAATATCTAGTAGATGATGAAACAGCAAAAAAAATACCTATTACCAGCGGAAGAGTAAGCTTGAAAAAAATAAATAAAAGAAGATTCAAAAATATAGATTTTTTCTTTTTGGGGCACACACATGCAAAAGCAGCAACTAAAGAACACAACACAATGACAATGGTTTACTGTGGAAGCGGAATACCAAGACTAGATAATCCTGAAAGAGAAACTGGCTATGTAATGTGCGTAGTAGATAAACAAATAGTGGCCAATGCCTTTCCAATACCAGTAGAATATCCCTGGCAAACAACTCAAAGAAAAAATAAAGAAATTGGTCTACACGACCATTTTGGAACAAGATGAACGACGAAAAAACTATTGATGAAGCAAGATTTGAGGAAGATGAAACAGACGAAGAATTCCCCATACTAGAAACATTAATAGACAAACTGTACTTTGTACAGAAAAAACTAGGTTCTGGAGGAATGGGTTTTGTATACCAAGTTTCAATCGAAAACTTATATAGATTAAGAGCTAAAGAAATAATTGCAGGAAATATGGAACTGGCTATTCTCGGATTAAAACCAGAAGACCTTGGACTTGAAGAAGAACCAAGAAGAATACACGATGAACACATAAAAGAAAAAATTTATCAAAAAGCAGATGATTTAGAAAAAACAACTAGAAGTATATTAAAAACAGATCAAGGAACTCTTACAGATACAAGAATACTGATTCAGAACAAATTAATGTCAGATACACACGAAAAATTCAGAAAAGTGATAGACAAAAACGGTAATTTAATTGCTGCAATGAAAGTCTTAAACAAAAGTCTTTGCCAAGACAAAAATAAAGTAAAAAGGCTACAACACGAAGGAATTGCATTTAAAAAACTCAAGCATCCTAATTTAGTAAAAAGCATTGATGTTGGCTCATTTGACGTAGAAGTAGAACCAGGAAAAATAGAAACTGGTTATCATTATGTAATGGAATTCATCGAACCATATAATTTTGAAGAACACTTTGAACAAAAACAACCTCCACTGCCAGTAAAGTTTGCAGTTCCTATACCAAAAAGCGTTCTAAGTGCCTGTTCTTATCTACACGAACAAGGAATAATTCACAGAGATATAAAACCATCAAATATCATGATTGAAAAGAAATCCTTTTTAGAATGTCTTGTAGACAAAGCAGAACTTGATGTGCGATTATCTGATTTAGGTTTAGCAAGATTTCATTTTACTGGATCTGAATCCGGCTCAACAGACATGCCATCACAAATTGTAACACAAGAAGGTGCTGTCGCAGGAACACCGTCTTATATGTCACCAGAACAAATAAATACACCGACTCAAACAGGATCTGCCACAGACATATGGTCTATAGCTGCAACAATATATCATTTGTTCACAGGGCATGTTCCAATTGGAGAAGATTGCGATTCTGCCTATTCAGTAATGGCAGAAATAACAAAGTTAGATCGTCCAAAACCAATAAGAGAATATAACCCTAATTTCCCTCAAACACTAGAAGATTTGACTATGCTTAATTTTATTGCAGTTACTCCTAAGCTAAAAGAAGTTGAAAGAACAAAAAAAGGAAAAAAAATAGAAGTATGGGTCGCAGTTAAAGATGAAAACGGAAGAGTCATATATGACGTAAACAATAGATTAACAGCAGAAGAATGGGGATTAGCAATAGAAGACTATGAATCAATACAAAACAACCCGCATACAGATGAAGAACTAGTCTCCTTAATAAAAGAAAAAGACGGCACAAAATCAGAAGAACTAGCAAGATTATATTTTGACGCATTAGGAAGAATTGAAAGAGACAGAATAACTGAAACAGAATACGACTGTGACACAGTAAATAAAAGAATAAACCTATTAGAAAGAGCCATAGAATCCACAGAAAATAAAACAAGAAAAGCATATCTGGAAAAAATCTTATTCTATGAAGAACGACTCCCTATATACCATGAACCAGAGCCAGCAATACCAAAAATACCAGAACCGCCAAAAAAAATGAGCAAAGCACAAAAAACAGCAATAACTGCAAGCATATTAGGTATCGGAGCTATTGGAAGCATATTCGGCGTACTTAAAATTCTAGACTTGCGCGAAAGTAATCAGACCTATAACAAAATATTAAATAATATTGCTGGAATAGAACAAAACATAAACTCTGACAAAGAACTGACACAAACGTATCTATTACAACTAACAACAGATATAATACTGCAAAGAGATGAATTAAAAGAAGAAAGAAGAAAACTATCACGAGATTCTGAACTAGAATTAGAAAAAAGAATAGATGCATTAGAAAAAAACAAAACCAAATTAGTAAATGAATGGTTATACATGGATTCTAAAAAATTGCTTGATGAAAACCAAGCAGAATTAGAAAAGAGAAATTATTTTGAAGCAGGGAAAAAAATAGATGCGGCGGAGAAACAAACAAGCAAAATACAAATAGAAGGAGAATTTGTTTCGTACAAACCAAAAAGAACAGAACTAGAAAAAATAATAAAAGAAAGAAAAGAGATTCTTGCAGGAAAACAAGCAGCACTCTCTACACTAAAAATGGCCGGCGAGCAATATAAAATATTAATAAAAACATATGGAAAATTGAAATCAGAAGTTGATGATGGCGCGCCATTTCCAAAACAAGAAGAAATAAAAAAACTGCAAAATCAATTAGAAATACACCAGAGAAACTTAGAAACAGTTTCTGTTGAATTTTGCGATGAAAATGAAAACATTGTAGATGAAAACTTTGAAAAAACACAAACAAACATAATAACACTTGAGAAAAATGTAAACAGAGAAATACTCTTTGGAATTGCAAATCATAAACTTTCAGAACTTGTAAAATTAAATACAAAAGTAACTCAAGATTATGTTTCAGAAAAAGCACCAGAAATACATGGACAAGCAAAAACATTATACGATAACATTGAAAAAATAATACAAGAAACAAATACATCTGTTCTCGACCCAGAAAAAATAGATAAATTCAATGATTCTCTGTCAAAAGAATCAACAAAAATTGAAAAAGATACAAAAATAATAGAACATTTTACAGATCTAAGGAAAAAATCATCTGAAGGGGATCAAAACGCAAAAGAAATCTTAACACTAGAAAAAAGAACACGCAGTTCTGCAAATAAAATTTACATAAGAAATGGAATAACAACTGAAACTATTACAGAATATTCAAATAAAGTAAACACTTATTTAAACGGCAAGAACATGAGAGCAGATACATACATACAATTAACACTCGATGAATTGAGTAACAAACTCCCGGAACACAAAGAAATGATTGAAACATTAAAAGAACAAGCCAAACCTCTTTTTAGTTTAAGCTGGAAAATACAAGAATTAGACGGCATAATCGATGAAAAACCTGAAGACGAAAAAGTAAAACAAGAACGTGAAAAAGCAATAACCGACTTCACAAAAACCGCAACAGAACTTAAAAAACAATTCTCTGACCTAAACTTAATGAAATATGTAGCACAAGGAACAGCAACAGCAGAACCAAGCGACTATTTCTATTTAGGAAAAGCGTACCAAACAAGAGGAGACAAAACAAGAGCAGCACAATCATACGCACAATTCCTAAAAACAGCAAAACTCGGCTTTCAAATAGGTAAAGAAGAAATTCGGGATCAAAATCTAGAACAGTTTCAAGAGAATCTATTGGACGACCAGAATTATTTGAAAGTAAATGAGCTTGAATTTCTTAAAGGATTTGAAGGCGATATTGTTGACTCTTTGGTGTCCTCTCTGAAAACTCAAGAATACCATGTGGATTTTGAGGATTTACAGGACTTCTTTCATGTAATTGATATATTCCTCTTATTTCTTTCATTTGAAGATATCTCCTCCATCCTTTATC
>DAOVMP010000128.1 GCA_030630695.1 Candidatus Woesearchaeota archaeon | reverse complement strand
TTAGAGCCTAGGAAACAAGTTCTTCCAATTTTTGTTTTACCAATTCTGGTTTTGCATTAATTTTTATTTCTTTTTGATTACTTAAGTGTCCTTTTATAATTTCAACATCCGCGTTGAATAATTTTTTAAGCTTCTCAATAATTTCCTTGTTTGCTTTCCCCTTTATTGCAGGATTTTTAATTTTTAATCGGACTCTTTTACTCCAAGAGTCAAATCCTATGAGCCTAAACTCCTTCGAGTTTGGAATGATTTTAAAATTCAAAACAACAAAATCATTATTTTTAAGCATTTAAAAATCCCGTTAGGGTTTGTTTGCTCTAATTCTATAAGAGATTTGCCTATGGAAAGGTTTATATTTGTTAGTCAAGGTAAAAAATTGCTTCTACTCGAGAATTTCTTCTATAACCACAACTTGTTTATTTTTCATTTCCTCAGGGCTTATAATACGCTCATCCCCCTCCTTTATTTCCACATAATGTTCACCATTCCAAATATGAGTTGGCAATAAACATTCATCTTTCATAACAACCCCCAGATATGTTTTACCATCGCATTCGAAACTTACGGAGCTCTTTTTTATCAGATTACCTTTCCCAATCTCCTTGGGTGTTCCACGTAATCTGATACTGACTTTTTCTTTGTTTAATCCAGGAATTTTATGTGCATTTTTCGGTATAAATGGACCTCTCCTGCCTATGGGCATAATCCTACCTCCTTTCAATATACCTATTACGAATTTGAACTATTTATTACTTGTTCTTTGACCAACTTCCTCAGCAAATCTCTGCAAATTCGAAAACTTGGCTATTTCATGCGGAGGGCAATGATCACGAATATTTTTTGCTAACTTCCCTTCTTTACCTGCAATTTGTCCAACTGCGATATCATGATTTTTGTGCAGCTCTAGCTTTTTCCTAGCCATAATAATCTAATGAAATAACTAAAATAAAAGTTTATTGGAAATCTAATCTTAAAAACCTTAAAATAGGAGTTTGAGCTTGTTTACATAATGGCAAAAGAAAAAAGCAAAACTGCGTCAAGAGTTGTTGTGGAGTATTCTAAAGTTGATGGGAAAACAGAATACGCATTACGAATGCTGGGAAGCGACAGAATTGCCAACAGACTCATGGCCCCAATTGCAATAGGGATTGGAGGATGTCTTTTTTTATTTAGCACAGAAGTCTACAATTTATTCTCTAACTATTCTCACCAGCCAGAATTAACTGAACAGTTGCAAAAGGTTACGATTGCAGGTAAATTATTTGGTCGCATCACGCAACTATTGTCTTTAGGCGGTTTATTCTTAGGTGCACGTCTCAGTGTCTCTTCCAATGCAGAAATAAAAAAACAAATTAGTGTCGCTTTAAATCTTTTAATGGAAGAGCCAGCATTTAGAAATCAAATCCAAATGCATCTTGAACAAGGTAAAAACGTGGTTCACATTAAGACCCCGAGTCTAAAGGATTACGCTGAACTTCATTTTTTTTACCCTGAACAATTAAAACCATCATTAAGGCGTCTTTATGACAGATACACGCTGGGTGCACCGATTAAACTACCTTCAGAATATGAAAAAATGGTTAGAAAAAACAAAACTGGTCAAGAATATTTCAACTTCTCAAAAAGGAAAAAGCGCTGGTGGCACCTTAGAAAATAAAAAATAACTACTTAATCACTTCCCTTCACAGTATACTACATGGCTCAGTACAGAAAAGGCGCAAATGCTGAACGAGAACTCACACACAAATTGTACGGTATGGGTTTCAGTGTTGTGCGCATTGCAGGGAGTGGAGGAACTTCATTACCAAGCCCTGATATTTTAGCGCTTTCCCCAACAAAAAAACTCGCAATTGAATGCAAGGCATGGTCAAAACCTTACTTAAATATTCGACTTTCGCAAATGCAGGAACTGGAAGAATGGGCCACAAAAGCAGGAGTTGATTTTTTCATTGCATGGAAATACCCGCACAAGGGCTGGTTTTTTCTTCCAAAGGAAATATTTAAAAGAACAGAAAAAGCATACAATATTTCCATTGACAAAGCAATGAAATACGGCATTGATATCACTGTTGTAACAGGAAAGCAGAAGCAATTATCAAAGAAATCCTAAGTTTTTTAAACTCTCCCAAGCACAATATTTATGGTGATTTCTATGAGATATCCAACAGATGAAATTTTAAACGACCTTAGATTAAGGCTTGAGAATGAAAAAAGTATAAGGAATAAGGTATTTTTACAGGCATCAATAGAGTCACTTCAAGCATACCATGAAGAAACACGAAGTAAACCACTCTAATTCTAAATTACTGTAGCAACAAAAATCATTGTTATTCCAATAATTGCAAACGCTATAGTTAACGCTAAACTATCTGGCAGTAATGCAGCTTCAAATTTCTCAACAAAGATGTAAACATCAACTGCCAAAAATATCACTCCTGAAAGAACTAAAAGATTGCTAATCCACTTGTTCTTTGCACTTAAACCACGCAGCCTTAACTCATCCAAATCAAGCTCAGCTTGCTTCATTCGTTTACCCATCTTATTCAACTGTATTCTAACATCCTGCCCCAATGCGGAAAGCTTTGAAACATTTTCATTAATTGCAGATTGGAATTCTGCAGCCCTTCCACCAAGTTCTCGTTCATACTCCTCAACATCTGCCATGATTTCTTTTTTAACAGCGCTTCTTACCTCATCTCCCGCCTTTTTTGCCCCATCTTCTATAAATTTCACCATGTGCGGTTTTTGTTTTTCAATATCAGCCATTACA
>DAOVMP010000112.1 GCA_030630695.1 Candidatus Woesearchaeota archaeon | reverse complement strand
TCCAATAAATTCCATTACTAAAACATTATTTGAAAACGCGATTGGTATTGGTACTTTTACTCCTGCTTCTCTTGCTTTCATTAGATTTCTATACTCGCGTTTTGTCCATGCATATACTATTTTCATTCTGTTTCTTTTAACACCACTAAATCTTGGATCGCTTCGGATATAAGTATACATTTTGCTGAAATCACAGGATTGTATTCGGTATATTTTTACGATTATTCTTTTTCTTTCTTTTGTTAAAGCTGTAAATACATTTGCTTCTTTGCCCATAAAAAGTGGACTCTCCAAACCTTCAAATTTGCCTTCAGAAATCAGCTTAAACAATGTTTTAATTGTACTCTGATCAAACACATCTTTGTAGGTTTTGAATTCTTCCTTTTGTCTGGGCATATGTGTTAATATAGCGTTTTAGTATATAAAAATGCCCCTAATCCGCAATCTTCAAAATAGTATATTTTGAAGCTGACAAAATGTTTGCGTTTTGGCAAAGCTTTATAAACATCGCTCGCTTCTAAAATAATGATATTTAACGGTCATAATCATGGCCCGTCACGAGAGTACCCAATGGAACTTACGCTAAATGCAAGTTATGAATTTGGGGGTTAGTGCCACGGGCTACAAACTTTTATTTACCGTTTATATCAATAATCAAAATCAAATAGAACGAGAAAATTATTTATTTTCATTAAAATCACGTAATGGGTTAAAATGGGATTAATTACGCCAAAAAGAGCTTAAAACAGGTTGTTTTTAGCTAAATATAGCTTTTCTTGTTCTATTCAGACTATTAAGATATAGGGGAGTGTTTAAAAATGGGAAAAATTAGTCCAATATCATCCAAATACATAATCAATGCATCAATTGAAATCGATGGCGTTGTTGACAGGCCTGACGTTATAGGCGCAGTTTTTGGCCAGACAGAAGGTTTGTTAGGTTCTGATCTAGAATTAAGAGAATTGCAAAGATCGGGAAGAATAGGTAGAATTGAAGTTAATGTTGATACTAGATCTGGAAAAACACAAGGATCTATTATTGTTCCTTCTTCTTTAGATAAGGCAGAAACAAGTATTGTTGGAGCTGCTCTAGAAGTTATCCAAAGAATTGGTCCTTGTAATGCTAAGATTAAGGTTACTAATATTGAAGATGTTAGAATAAGCAAAAGAAACTTTGTTATTGAGAGAGCTAAACAACTGTTAAAAATAATGGTTGATCAAGTTTTGCCTGATTCTCAGGAAATAGCAGATGAGGTTGCTCAATCTGTTAGAGTAATGGAAATTATAGAATATGGTAGAGAAAGACTTCCAGCAGGTCCTGCTATTGATGAAAGCGATGAAATAATCATTGTTGAAGGAAGAGCAGATGTTCTTAGCTTGTTAAAAAACGGTTTTAAGAATGCAATTGCCATGAATGGCACTTCTGTTCCGCAGACAATAATCGAATTAAGTAAGAGAAAAGAGGCTATTGCTTTTGTTGACGGTGACAGAGGTGGAAGCTTAATCATTAAAGATTTGATTAATGTTGGTGAAATCGATTTTGTTACAAGAGCTCCTGATGGAAAAGAGGTTGAAGAATTGACTAAAAAGGAAATTCATAAGGCTTTGAGAAGCAAAATTACTTTAGAACAGGCTAAATTAGAAATGGCTAGTAATGATACTTCTGAATCAATAAGAAGGCCTATGATTCGAAGGAATGTTTTGCCTCCTAGACAACAGCACAGACCACAGCAAAGAAGTGCACCATCTAGACCTGCTCCAAGGCCGGCAAGAATTTCTGTTTCTCCTGAAGAGAAAAAGAAATTTGGTTCTATGTTAGAGAATCTAATTGGAACTCGTGGAGCTTATCTTTTAGATGATAAATTAAATGTTTTAGGTAAAGTTCCTTTTTCTGAATTAGCTTCAACATTAAGAAGCTTAAACTCGGGTGTTTATGCAGTTGTTTTTGATGGCACAGCCGATAACACTATTTCAGACGTTGCTGCAAAAGCAGGAGTTAAACACATTGTAGCAATGAACAGCAGAACAAATGATCATAGATTGAATATTATGACTGCTGCTGCGCTTTAGTTTTTTATTTTTTCTTAACTTTTTTATACTAAATCTACTTTTTCTCCTAAAAAGAGGTCTAAATGCCGTATGAAATCGTTTTAGGAAGAACGCCTGAAGAAAAGAAGAAGTTTGGTATTGATGGTTCTGTTTTTATTGGCAAGCAGTATGTTAAAATGGGTGCTACTACTTCTCTCTCCCAACCAATGTATTTAGACTTGAATAAATCTCATGTTGTTTTTGTTTGTGGTAAAAGAGGTTCTGGTAAGTCTTATACAATGGGTGTTGTTTCAGAAGGCATAACTCAAATGCCGATAAAGTTAAGAGAAAGACTTTCAGTAATAATGCTTGATACTATGGGTATTTACTGGACTATGAAATATCCAAATAATCCAGATCATGATTTGTTAAAACAATGGGAATTAGAAGGAAAATCAGTTCCTATAACTGTTTTCTGTCCTAAAGGTTTATTTCAACAATATAAGGATAAAGGAATCCCTGCTGACAAGCCTTTTGCAATCAATCCTGCAGAATTAAATCCAGAGGATTGGAATTTGACTTTTGAATTGGCTATTAATGATCCTATTGCTGTTTTTATTGAAAGAATTATTTTAAACTTGCAAAAAAATAAAGATAATTACACTATAAAAGATATTTTAAATGAAATTGAAAAAGATTCAACAGAACCAGATCAAATTATTAATGCTGCGCTAAACAGATTTAAATCTGTAGATTCTTGGGGTGTTTTTTCTTCTGAAGCAACTAAAATGGCTGATTTGGCAGCTCCGGGTCAAATTACAATTTTAGATTTAAGTGCTTATGCAACAATGCCTAATGGATGGAAAATTAAACACTTGGTTATGGGTTTAATTTGTATTAAACTTTTCCAGGAAAGAATGATTGTTAGAAAAGCAGAAGAGTTAAAATCAGTTGAAAAATCGATTCATTTTATTATTTCTGAAGATGAAAAACGTTTAATGAAGGAAAAAATGCCTTTGGTTTGGATTATGATTGATGAAGCTCATGAATTTCT
>DAOVMP010000021.1 GCA_030630695.1 Candidatus Woesearchaeota archaeon | reverse complement strand
TTTGAACTTCTTTAAATATTTTTTGAATATTCATTCAAAATCAATTAAATCTCCAACAGTTACTGCTTCTGTTTCGCTTTTTTTGATTTTTAATTTTGTCTCTTCAATTTCTTCAATAAGACGTATTTTAAGCACTTTTTCAAGTTTTTGGGCTAGTGGAATTGATGGTTTTAATGCAGAATTTTCGATTTTGTTAAGAAGTGATTCTTTGATGCTTAATTTTTGAGCAAATTCTTCCTGTGTCATTTTTTTCTTAGTGCGAGCTTTGCGGATTTTAGTTCCATACTCAGAAATAATTTTTTCAATAATCTCTGGTTTTTCTTCTTTTTTAAATCTGGCAAATTCTTTCTTTCTAATAATCATTTGCGGTTTGTGTAGAACTTTTCCGTGTTTTGAACACTTAGAACAAACAGTTAGTTCTGTTCCTTCGATTATTGTTTTGTATTCTGCATCATCTGCACCGCACATTTCACAGTTCATTTTATCACAACTATAATTTTTCTTTTTCTAGGCCCGTCAAAATCGCATAACATCAGCCCCTGCCATTGGCCTAACATAAGTTTTCCATTAATAATAGGGATTTGCTCAGAAGGGCCGATTATTCCTGCTTTGATATGTGCTGCGCCATTATCATCTACAGCATCATGCTTCCATTGACCTTGTGGAATAAGTGTGTTCAAAGAGTCAATTATATCTATCATTATGTTTGGGTCATAGCTTTCATTAATCATTATCGCTGCTGTTGCGTGCGGAACATAAACAAGGCAAGTTCCTTCTGTTATATTTATTAGTTTTTCAATCTGTGATGTGATATCGATTATTTCCTGGTTTTGTTTGGTTTCAATACATATTTCTTTATGCATCCTATTAAAGAACCTTCACTACTATAAATTTCTTACTCAAAACTTTCACTACTCATAGATAATAGCGCTTTTTTTTAAAATTGACTATATATAAACAGAATATGGTAGATGATGGTATAGATTTTAGTAATTCCAAGGATCTTATAAAGGCAGGATGGCCGAAAGAGATGGTTAATGAGCACTTCAACACTAATGTTCAAAAATCTTCGTCATTAATAGGTTCTGCGATTTATATTGATAATATTTCAAAGTCTTTCAATAATCGGCCTGTTTTAAGCAATGTTTCTTTGGCTATTAAGCCAGGAGAAATTTTTGGTATTATTGGATTGTCAGGAACAGGTAAAACTACACTATTGAATCTTATTGTTGGTTTTCTTGAACCAGATGCAGGTGATGTTGTTGTTAAGACTCCTGAAGGAAGTAATGTTTCTGTATTAAAGTTTCCAGAAATGATAAAGTCTATATTTGGTTTTTCAACTCAATATCCTTCTTTCTATTCAAAATTAACTTTAAAAGAAAATTTAGCTTATTTTGGTGAATTGTTTGGTTTAAAACAAGGAGAAATATATGAAAGAACAAATGAATTGTTAAGATTGGTTAAATTAAAGGCTTTTGAAAATACTTTAGCTGGAAATTTGTCAGGAGGTATGCAGAAAAGATTAGATATTGCATGTGCGTTAATACATAAGCCAAATATTTTGTTGTTAGATGAGCCTACTGCAGATTTAGATCCTTTACTAAGAAGGCAGATGTGGAAAATAATAAAAGATATTAATAAAAAAGGAACAACGGTTATTGTTGCTTCTCATTTTATTGATGAAATTGAGCATTATTGTTCTAAAGTTGCTGTTTTGAATAAAGGGATTATTTCTTTTGAAGGTTCTAGTGATGATATTAAAAATAAATATACTACGAATTTTGAAGTTCAGTTAAGAACATCTTCTGGAAAATATGAATATCTTTTACAAGAGCTGGCAAAACATTCTTTGGTTGCTAGAAATAAAATGTTAGATGGAAAACTTATTTTATACACATCAACACCTAAAAAATTATTATCTGATTTGTTTAAGATTGTTGCTAAGCATAGAGATAATGTTGAGTCCTTGGACTTGGCTAAACCTTCGCTAAAAGAGGCTTTTGAGGCTTTGGTACAATGAATAAATTCATGAGAAATACAGTAACTCTTGTTAAAAAGAATATTAGATTATTAATTAGAGCTAAAGCATCTGCATTAATAGTAATCCTAGGTCCATTACTAATTATTTTCTTGGCAGGTTTAGCTTTTGATAATACTAATTTATATGCTGTTAAAGTTGGTACCTTTTCAGAGAAATATAATGAATTATCAAATTCTTTTATTAACCGACTTTCTGAAAATCAGTTTAAGGTTACCCGATTTCCTGAAGAGGAAAAATGCCGTTCTGCTATTGAGCGGGGAGAAGTTCATACTTGTGTTGTTTTTTCTCCGGATTTTACAATGGCTAAAGATAAGTCTAATGAATTGAGTTTTTATATTGATTATTCTCAGATTAATCTTGTCTGGTCTGTTTTAAATGCAATGACAGAAGAGGTTACAGAGAAATCTATGGAATTAAGTAGAAACTTAACTACTATTTTAGTTAATGCTTTGGAATACTCGAGTGATCAGGTAAGGGAAAAAAGACCGGCTCTTATTAATCTAACAACTTCTAACGATTTGGTTAATAGAAGAATTACTGATATTAGTGTGAGATTAGAAGAAGTTAGTTTGGATTTTGATCCTAGTGCTTTTGGTGCTTCAGATTTGTCTGGTCAAAAAGGAAAGGTTAAGCATTGGGTTGATGCTTCTTTAAATCTTGGTTCTCAGGCTATTAACAATGCAAGGTCTTTTGTTGGTAATGCTAATGATGTTGTTCAGGCAAGTTCTATGAGTGGTGAGCAAAAACAGAGTCTTAAGGATTTATTTGAGAGTGCTGTTGATGAAATAAATACTATTGAAGGTAAAATGGGCGATACTGCTGAACTTGCAGAGTCTCAATTCAGCGAATTAACTTCTTTGATTGATACTTTGATTGGTAAAATTACTCAGACTAAAGCGCAGATGGATCAGATTGCTGTTGCGCATGATACTTCTTTGGTAGAATTAGATGATGCTAAGAGTGCTTTAGACGGTTCTTTGAAGAATCTTTTAGATGTTCAGAGGTCTTTGAATAATATTGATAATATTATCCGTTCTATTGAGGTTAAGGATCCTGAGGCAGTTGTTCAGCCTATTGTTACTAATATTAAGCCTGTTATCTCGGAGCAGAGTTATCTAAATTATATTTTTCCAAGTTTAATTGTAATGATTATTATGTTTACAGCTTTGCTATTAGCACCGACTTTAATTTTATTAGAAAAGAAATCTCCTGCGCATTTTAGGAATTTTATGGCGCCAGTTAATGGTTTTACTTATTTATTTGCTACTTTTGTTACTTGTTTGCTTCTTTTGATTTTGCAGTCAATAATTATCTTGGCTATTGCTACTATTTTCTTTTCATCACAGCTTTTTTTAGGAATACATTACACGATTATCTTACTGTTTTTAACTATTTCTCTGTTTTCTGCAATTGGAATGATTGTTGGTTATTTGTTTAATTCAGAAGAAACAGCTACTTTAGGGGCGATTTCATTAGGCAGTATATTTTTGTTTCTTTCAGATGTACTAATACCTATTGAGAGCATGCCTTCTTGGTTTATGTCGATTGCAGAATTAAATCCTTTTGTTGTTTGTAGTGATCTGTTAAGAAGCACTATAATTTATAATTTATCGATTTTTGGTTTGTGGCAGAAATTAATAATTCTGTTATTTTCTATAGTTATTGCCGCAGCAGTGGTTTGTGGTATTTATTATCTGTCCAGACATAAGTCAATTTATAAGAAATTTAAAAAGAAAAGCTAAATCTTTATTGAAACATGTAGATCTTTACTGATTTCTATGTCTCCTTTTCCAAATTCAATTCTTTTTGCTTTTGTTACTGCTTTTAAATCTTCAAGACCGTGTTTTATGCTTTCTTCTAGTTCTTTTTTACAATTAATTGTTAATTCTTTCAAAGGAGCATTTAGTGGCAGACTATTTGCTGTTTTTGCTTTTCTTACTTCACTAATTATTTCGATTAAAACATCTCCTGCTTCTTCAATTTTGTCATCTACTTGTTTTTTATCATATTCTGGCCATTTTGAAATATGGATGCTTTTTTCCTGTTCAAAATCTTTGAAGAAATCCTGGTAAATCTCTTCTGTTATAAAGGGCATTATAGGAGCAAGTAGTTTAACAATGTTTAATAATGTATGATATAATGAATATTGCCCGCTTTTTCGTGCTTCTTCTCCTCTTTTGTCAGGATTATACAGTCGATCTTTTACAATTTCTAAATAATTATCACAAAATGTTTGCCAAAAGAATTTTTCAACATCTAGTTTTGTTCTTGAATATTCATATTTCATAAATGCTTCTGTAGATCCTTTGATTATCTTGTTTAGTTTGGATAAAATCCATTTATCAAAGAATTCTAATTTAATAGGCACTTCTTTTTTATAATCTTTTAAGTGCATAAATGAGAATTTAGAAGCATTCCATAATTTGGTGATAGTTTTCATTCCTGTTACAACGTCTTTTTCTTGATAAGGTAAATCCTCGCCTAATTTTGAGCCTGCAGACATAAATCGTAATGCATCTGCGCAGTATTTGTCTATAACTTCGTATGGTTCTATTACATTTCCTTTTGATTTTGAGAATTTTTTGCCTTTTGGATCTAATAACCAGCCAGATATCATTACATCTTTGAATGGGTTTACTTTGTAGTGCATGTTTGACTTGATTGTTGTGTTAAATAACCAGAATGTGATAATATCATGTGCTTGTGGTCGTAAATTCATAGGATAAAGTTTTCCCTGAATAGAAGCAGGCATTAATTCAATAGCCAGTTGAGGTGTTAGAGAAGAAGTTGCCCAGGTGTCTATAACATCTTTTTCAGGAATAAATTCAGAACAACCGCATTTTAAACATTTTTTTACAGGCGGTGAATCCTTCAAAGGATCTACTGGCAGATCTTTTTCTTTTGCAAGTATTACTTCATCGCATTTTGCACAATACCATACTGGGAAGGGTATTCCAAAGTATCTTTGTCTTGAGATTAACCAGTCCCATTGCAGTCCTTCTATCCAGTTATTGTATCGTGAAACAAAGTGTTGTGGAAACCAGTTAAGTTTTTTGCCCCAAGCAAGCATGTCTTTTTTTAAATCTAAATATTTGATAAACCATTGTTTTGATTTTACAAATTCTATTTCTGTTCCGCATCTTTCATGTACATTTACAGCGTGTTTTATTGGTTTTTTTGAAATTAATAGTTTTGCAGATTCTAAGTCTTTGGTTATTTCTTTTCTAGCTTGTTTTATTTCCATTCCAGAATATTTTTCAGCTAGTTCAGACATTTTTCCGTCTTTTGTTATTGCCTCTCTTATTGGCAGATCGTGTGCTTTTTGCCATTCCATGTCTGTTTGGTCTCCAAATGTACAGCACATTACTATTCCTGTTCCTTTTTCAGGATCTGTTCTTTCATCAGGCATTATTGGAACTTCTAGATCAAATAATGGAACTTTTGCTTTTTTGCCTTTTAGTTTAGTATAACGTGTATCATCAGGATGGTAGAATACTGCTACACATGCTGGAAGCAGTTCTGGTCTTGTTGTTGCTATGATAAGATCTTTTCCATCTATTTTAAATACAATATCAATAAAAACAGAATCTAGTTCAACATCTGTGCATTCAACTTGGCTTATTCCTGTTTCGCATTCAGGACACCACATTGCTGGTGCATCTTTTCTGTATTCTCTGCCGATTTTATATAATTCAATAAAGCTTCTTTGTGATATTTTTTGACAGTGTGGATCGATTGTTGTGTAAAATATACTGTAATCACAGCTTATTCCTAGTCCTTTCATGTCGTTTTCATATTTTGGTATTAGATTTTTTTCAAGTTCTTCTAGGCATATTTTTACAAATTTTTCTCTAGGCATGTTTCTTGCTTTTATTTTTCTGATTTTTTCAATTAATCTTTCAGTTGCTACTCCGTTATTGTCTGTTCCAAATGGATAAAATATGTTTTTCCCAAGCATTCTTTGGAATCGTATTACAAAGTCTTGGTGAGAATATGAAAATGCATGTCCTATGTGTAATTTTCCAGAAACAGTTGGTGGCGGGGTATCTACTGAGTAAATTTCGGCTTTTGATTTTTGGTCAAAGGCATATATTTTTTCTTTGGACCAAAATTGCATCCATTTCTTTTCCGCTGTTGCTGGTTCATATTTCTTAGGCAATTCCATACCTATCTAGTATTTAGGCCTTTTTATAAAGTTTTTGGCTGGTTTTTGAAAGGATAATTTTATATACTATCCTAATTGTTTATCCTGCATGGCATTTAAAATTTACAATACATTGTCTAGAAAGAAAGAGATATTCACACCAATAAAAAAGGGTAATGTTAATATGTACATTTGCGGCCCGACTGTGTATAATTTTCCTCATATTGGCAATTATAGGGCGTATATTGCAGGAGATTTATTGGTTAGATACCTGAAATATTTAGGTTATACAGTTAATTTTATTCAAAACTTGACAGATGTTGATGATAAAAGTATTAGAGATTCTCAAAAACAGAATAAATCTTTGAAAGATTTTACTCAACCCTTTATTAAAGGTTTTTTTAAAGATCTAAAAGCATTAAACATCTTTCCTGCTTCTAAATATCCTAAAGCAACAGAGCATATTAATGAAATGATTAAGACTATTAAATTGCTTTTAGATAATGGTTTAGCATATAAGACAAGCAATGGTGATATTTATTTTTCAATTTCTAAGTTTAAGGATTATGGTAAATTAGCTCATATTGATATTAGTCAATTAAAAGAAGGTGCTTCTTCAAGAGTTAGAGCAGATGAATATGATAAAGAAAATGCAGGTGATTTTGCTTTGTGGAAATCTTGGACAAAAGAAGATGGAGATATTTTCTGGGAAACTGAAATTGGTAAAGGACGGCCTGGCTGGCATATTGAATGTTC
>DAOVMP010000047.1 GCA_030630695.1 Candidatus Woesearchaeota archaeon | reverse complement strand
TCTGACATTTCTGTTGAAACAGCGCCGGTTACATCTGCTACAACTGCAGGTGATGGCCCGCCGGATAATCCACCGTATATTATGTCAAATTCTGGTGTCAGCATCATTTGTGGATATTTTAAATATTCTTGAACTCCGTGTTTTGATTCTACATAAACATGTTTTCCAGCTCCTTTTGCTATTGCTTGGGGCCTGTATTTTATATTTGTAATGCTGAACTTGTCATTTCCCATGTCATATCCGTTTATCCTTACTCTTGATGGTATGTTTTTGCCATTAAATTTTAATCCATGATCAGTATAATATATATCTGAGTAATCATCATCTTTTAGTTCTACTGTTCCTCCTGGACCAATCATTTTGATTTCAATCCATTTGGAACCAGTGTCTGCACGCGCTTCCAGTATTACAAACTCTCCTCCTAATAAACTTAGAGTTTCTTCTCTTAAATCTACTAACATATTGTTTGGATTACGAACGCTTTTAAATCCTGAGGAAAATTCAATTTCATATTCAAATGCGTCTTCGTTTGAATTAAGTTTTAGATAATCTCCTACTTGTCCTTGTTCATTTCTTTCAAACACAATTGTTGCCCCGTTCATTTGATTTAAGTCTCCTGCATGTGTTTGTGATGTTACTCCATGCAGCCGTATATATTGTTTTACTTGTGTTCTTCCTTCATTTGTTTGTTCTACTGTTGTTGCTAATCCTAATAAGTGTGATTCTGTAAGTGCAGGAAATTCTTTACCTATGCTTTCTCCAACATTTACTCCAGTTATCGCTATAGTATTAGTTATTTTTTGGCCAACAGTTCTTACTACTCCGCCTGTTGGTTGTGTTAGTGCTAAAAACACTAGCATTGATACAAGTCCTACTAAGACTACGATAAAGAAAACTCTTTTAGTAAAGGAAATCTGAAGTTCCATTGAAAATCACCTGCTTTTTTATATGTGGCTTTGAATGAATATTATTTATAATATACTGATTCAAAGCAGCATTAGAAAATCTTGAGTTTTAAGATATTCTTCAAGATTTTCTTTATATAGTAGTTTCTAGAAGATTTCATATATAAATGTTGCTTTTTAAATTAGAAAAAAATAAAAAACTTATCTCCAGCCATTAGGTGTGTTATTTACTGTTTCTTTTGTAAGTTTATTAACATATCCGTCATCTAGTGTTTTCCTAAAAACGTCCCAGGTTCCATTGATTCTGTCTGACTGAAATGTGAAACCATTGCCAGGTCCCCAGATAGGTTTTTGGTTATTTCCTGTGTAAGTTTCTTGTGTTTTTTGTGTTCCGTCAGGATTTATTGTAAAAATTTGGTTGCTGCTATGATATGCTATCCTTGTTCCATCTGCTTTCCATGTCGGAGCATCGTCTATACCTGCGTTACTGCTTAAATCTACTATATTTGAACCATTTATATCCATAACTCTTATATCTCTATCTGTTGGGGAATTTTCTTTTACACTTACTATTTTTGTTTCGTCAGGGGATATTTTTGGTTTCGAATACGGTGCTGCAACTGTTCCATCTGTTGTTAGTTGTGTTTGCGCCCCTCCAGTATAATTCATTGTGAATATATTTCCATCTCTTACAAACGAAATTAAGTTATTTGAACAATTAGGTTCTGTGTCATCTGATGGATTGTTTGACAAGTTTGTTGAAACACCCGCACTACCTATATAATGTATAAATATTTCTGGATTTCCTGCTACATTTTTTTGAAATACTACTGCAGCATTGTCAGGAGTCCAGCTAGGTTTTGAATCTGCATCAAAATCTTGGGTTAATTTTTCAAGATTGTCTCCCTGGCCGTCTCCGAGAAATTGAAAATTTAATGCACTTTCCCAATAAGCTTGTTTATCAAGTATATCCTTTGAATCCATTACATAAACATCCCATTGTCCATCTCTGTCAGATACAAAAGCTACTTTTAATCCATCAGGTGAAAGTACAGCATCCCTGTTAAACCCTTCAGTAAATGTTAAGTTTGTTTTTTCTGCATTGTTATGAAACATTATTTTAATATCTTCAACAGCTCCAGGAATTGTTTCTGTTTGGTATAATACTCTTTGCAAATCATTTACAGTTAAATTAACATTTTGTGCTGCATTTCCATTGCTGTTTGATGCAGTTACTGTTATAACATAGGTTCCTGCACTGTTAAAATCTGTTTGTGCAACATATAGGTTTTGTAATGGATCAAACAATGTAAATGTAAAAGGGCCGGTAAATGAATAGTTTATAGTAGTTCCTCCATCAGGGTCTGAAGCTATTGGCATTATCCCAATTGGCTCTCCTTCATGAACCATTATATCTTGTATTGGTGCTAAAACAGGCATTTCTTTTACTAAAATAGGACCATCTATTTGTTGCTCGCTTGCTTGAATATGCTGTTCGTTTGCTTGAATAGCTGCACTGCTTTGATCAAAACAAGATGGTAAGAAACTAAGTCCTGCAATTCCAAGGCAGCATCCTGCTCTGGTAATCGGCCTCTTTATTTTTCGATAATTTTCTTTTATTATTTTCATTAAACTCATTTTGTTCTCCCTCCTTTTTTAATTAAAAAGTGTTTAATTTAGTACATCCTCTTTGACCTATATAAATTTTTTGATACTAAAGGATATATGTTCTATAGCAACATTATAGAACATAAGAAGCGCCGGGAGTGGAATGTTCGCCCACGATCAAATCGTAAGATTCGAACCCACGAAGCCGGGTGACGGCTCAGGATTCTAAATCCTGCGCAATACCAGACTTTGCGATCCCGGCATAAACTTTATATACTTGTAATAGTTTAATTACAAATGTCGGGTGACGACCGCATATCAGATATGCGATCTTTTAATAGACGCAGAAAAGCAATGCTTTTCCTGCGTTTTATTTTTTTTAAGGAAGAACTTCTTAATAACTTTTCACAACAAAAAACCGGAAATTCTATCAAAGAATTCGAAGAAAATAACTACAAATCCAAAATAAAACAGAAATAATCAAAGAATTCTGGAAAAAATATGAGAAAACTGTTATAATTACTGTGGATTGTGAGAGGGTTTAGAAGTGAAAATTTAAAAAATATAGTGATAAATTATAATGTAATATAAACTTCTTAAAATGACCTGTATCAGATAATAACATTATATTTGCTTTTTATTTCTTCTAAAACCCGGTTATACATTTCAACTAAGTGTTTTTCTCCTGGTTTTGGAATCCATTGAACTTTTTGAATAACTTGTTGAGCAGCAATTGCAAGTGTTTTTTTTAATTTTCTTTTATAATCAGGACAAACTGAAAATTCTCCTGCAGAACCAATTACATCTAGACCAAGATCATAACGTATATTTTTCCTTTTCCACCACACAACATCCTCTTCTTCAATTCCAATCTCAATACAGCAGGAATTTATATCTTTAGGACCTCCATTTTTTACCACAAATGCTTTCAACGCATCTATAGCTTCATTATCTGCAAATTCAGATCTACCAATCTTAACATAACCTATACGTCCTTTAATCGGAAAAGTTCCTTTCCATTCATGAGATATGCCTAATTCAGAAAATTCAGAATCAAGAAAATATTCTAAATTGATTATAGGAATAGTGCAAATAACTCCATCACTTAATACTAATTCATTTACCATGTACTATTTTATATTTGAGAACTATTTAAAGATATCGGATGAAGAATTATTAGGAATAAAAGTAGACAATTTTTTTCTTACTATTAATTTAATTAATCATATCACCAATCAAAAGAATAAACTTAACATATTCTTAGAAACCAGACCAATTTCTAACCATTTCTCACAAAATCACCAAAACATTTACATATAAGTTATACTTATATTATATAAGTAAACATGGTAAATCATTTGGATGATGTAGATAAGAAGATCATGCAGTTACGTGCATTAAGTTATAGTCAGGATAATATTGCTAAAAAACTAAAAATTTCTCAGTCAGCTGTTTCACAACGAATAAATAAGATAAGAACTATGACTAATAAGAACAAAAACCCAGAAAAACTCTTCTGGAATTTAATGTTAGGAGATGGGCCAATGCATTTACTGAAAAATGCTTTAAATAAAAAATGAAAAAAGCAATAATACGACTAAAAGATGTTTGGAAAACATATCAGTTAGGTGAAAATAAAGTTCATGCTCTTAGAGGAGCTTCTTTAGAAGTTATTCAGGGAGAATTCTTAGCAATTAAAGGACCTTCTGGCTCTGGAAAATCAACAATGATGAATTTAGTAGGCTGTTTGGATATACCATCTAAAGGAACTATTTACTTAGACAAGCATAACATTTCGCATTTAACAGAATCTAATTTAGCCCAAATAAGAGGTAAAAAAATAGGTTTTATTTTTCAAAAATTTAATTTATTAACTAATTTAACTGCATTAGAAAATGTTACTTTGCCTTTAATTTTTCAAAATATCACAATTGAGAAAAGGAAAAAAATAGCAAAAGGCTTGCTAGAAGATATTGGTTTAAAAGATAGAATGAATCATAAACCAGGGGAATTATCAGGAGGTGAACAGCAAAGAGTTGCTATTGCAAGAGCTTTAGCAGTTAATCCAGAGGTTATCTTGGCAGATGAGCCTACTGGAAATTTAGATAGCAAAACAGGTGCTAAAATAATGGAGTTGTTAAGAGAATTGAATAAAAAACACAAAAAAACAATTGTTTTTGTGACTCATGATGATGATTTGGCTAAAAAAGCGGATAGGATTGCCTACCTATATGATGGGCAAATAATAAAAACAAAACGAACATAATAAGAGGTGTAAAAATGAAAATAAAAAACTTATTAAAAATAAAAAATGTAGGATTTGTATTATTAATAATAGCTGTACTTGCTCTTTGTGCATCCGCAGCAAAGCAGGGTCCAATGATTACCGCAGACATTTTAAAATATGAACCAAGCCCGATAGAACCTGGTGACATTATGGAGGTGTATGTCTCGGTAACTAATGAAGGAACTACTAGTGAGGCTTTTGCAATTGAGTTTGTGCCTGAATTTCCGTTTACATTAGGTCCTGGCGAAGATGAAGTAAAGACGTTAGCTGCATTACCAAGAGGAGAAAATGCAATAGTGAAATTTTGGATTAATGTTGATCCAAAAGCAAGAAGTGAAGATACAAATATCAAATTTAATTATAGATATTCTTCATATCCTAATTGGATTCAATTAAAAAGCCCTATTGCAATAAGAACTAGTGGAGCTATTTTGCACATTGCAGAATACACTACAGTTCCTACAACTGTTAAGCCAGGAGATTTAGTTGATATTGAATTAATATTAAGAAATAGTGGTAATTTAGATGTTAGAAACGTGGATATCACTTTAAACCTGGATGAATCTAAGTTTTCAAC
>DAOVMP010000052.1 GCA_030630695.1 Candidatus Woesearchaeota archaeon | reverse complement strand
AGTATTAATTACTATTTATGGAAGATAAGCGTATTAGAAAGTCGTTAATAGAATTAACTGATGAAGAAGTAAGAGATCTTTGGTTTGGTGTTAAAACGCATCATACACTAGAAAGCCCAATGGTAGATACCGCGGCATTTTATTTAACGTATAGAATATTTAAACCAATTTTAAAAAAGTGCATAACTCACGTACTTCCGGCGGTAGTGGCGGGTTATTTGGGAGTTAGTGGTCTCGTTTATGGTCATAATTGGATTGTTGAAAATACTGAAGTGGGCAAGCAAATAGGCAAGTTTGAACAAAAAGTAATTCAATCGGATTATTATAAAGGTTTTTCTGAAGCATGTGAAGCTATGCAAGCGATGAAAGAATGAGAGTTTATTTAACCAGTCTTATTACCAATCATCCCAACAACTCCAAACCCGTATCATTAACCGACCTTTTCAAAACAATCAAATATCCAACTCGCGTATTATAGAAAACTTTTATATACTTTTCCAGAATCAGTAATATTATGCATAATTTAACTCAATCAGGCATACATTCTCCAAACTTTACATTAAGAGAAAAAATAGGTTTTTTATTACGTCCAGAGGTTTATTATGCAGAAAGTGTTGCAGATTTTAAGGAAAATAGATCTAATATTCATTATCCTGCGTATAAAATATATCCAACGCCCCATATTTTAGATATAGATTATGCTGCAAGAGTTCATGTAATATTGTATAATGTGGGTATTAGATTAATAGAAAAATGTTCAGAAAAACATTGTGATTTTTTTGAAATTCATGATGATTCTGGAGTAATAGTTGCGTTATGGAATCATGAGAATGGAAATTATTTTGTTCCAGATAAAACTTTTGAAGAACTGCAAAGAGAGCAGGGATTACAAGAAAAGGATTGGGCATATCGATTAAATTTAGTTCAAATTAAAGCTGGAGCAAGGTTTATTTCAGATATTACTAGAACAAAAAGTAAAAGCAGGAGTTTTGAAAAAGAATCATTAATAGAAAAAATAAGTAAGTTTTTACCTTGTCCAGAGCCTATTCCTGCACCGAGTTATTAAATATCCAACTCGCTTACTTCTTTCGCATGATTTTGGATAAATTCTCTTCTAGGTTCTACTTCATCTCCCATTAATATGGTAAAGATTTCGTCTGCTTGGACAGCGTCTTCTATTTTAATTTGTTTTAATGTTCGTGTTTTTGGATCCATTGTTGTTAGCCATAATTGTTTTGGATTCATTTCTCCAAGACCTTTGTATCTTTGTAATGAAACGCCTTCTGTTCCAAATTCTTTTACTTTAGCAGTTTTTTCTTCTTCTGTGTATACATATTCAAATTTTTTGCCTTTTTGAACTTTATACAACGGAGGCATTGCTAGGTAAACTTTTCCTGCTTCGATTAATTCTTTCATATAGCGGTAAAAAAACGTTAATAACAAACAAGCAATGTGATTGCCGTCTACATCTGCATCTGTCATGATTATAATTTTACCATATCGCGCTTTACTAAGTGAAAATTCATCACTAATTCCTGTTCCTATTGCTGTTATCATTGTTCCTATTTCTTCATTTTTAAGAACTTTAATCAATCGAGCTTTTTCAACATTGATTATTTTACCTCGTAAAGGTAATATTGCTTGAAATTCTTTGCTTCGTCCTTGTTTTGCGCTGTTATGCACAAATACACCAGAAGCCAATGCAAAATTATGAGTTCCTTTTACTTCTAAATCGTAAACATCTATTCTCTCTTTAATATTCTTAATTTTTTTAATTTTATGGTTATAACACAAAATTGCTTGGTGCATTTTTTCATTGTCTGAATTAAAAAATTTGTCTGCAAAAGTATTCATTGTTAGAAGATTTTTATTCTGTGCTTTTCTTCTCTCTTCTTCATAATGCTCTAAACTTCCGGTTTTATCAATTAATTTCTTGATAAATTCCATTGTATTTTTATAATAAGTATTATCATATTTCTTATAATCTTCATTTTTCCATTGTTCTTTAGCTCTTTTACTTAACTCTTCACGCATAGATAACATAGTTTTTCGTATTTTATCTTGATACTCCGGAGTTTGTTTAATTTTCCTGCATTTTTCTTTGGCATCATCAGTATGTAATGTTTTTTTAATATGCTCTCTGTGTAATTGCATATGTTCTTCCATAGAAAGTCTTACTAAGTTCTCCGGAGAATTATTAAGTTTATTAAAATCTATATGATGTCTATGAGAATTAATTTCTTGGTATTTGTTAGATTTTAAATTGTATTTATCTGATAATAGATGTGTAAAAATCCAGTTTTTTTTCTGGGAGTCAAAAACCATTTCATAACCTTTAATAGTTATTCTTCCTTTCTTTTCTGATAATTTTCTATATAACGGCGCAAGACTTATATTAGGTTTTAATTTATTGGCTGCAACATATTTTCCATCTACTTGCCTAAATTTATGATCCGGCGTGCAAATAATTTCTTCGTTATTATCCATAATTATTTTTATTACGTTTGTATTTCTTTTAGTAATTCTAGGATTTTCAATCAAGGCAATTTCTATATTGCCCTTTTCATTCAATGTATAACAATAATTTCTTTTGCCTTGTTTATGTTCCTTGACTAATTCTTTAAAACTAATATTTCTCCCGTCTGCCAATGCAACCTTAGTATCTCCTGAAAAGCATCCGCCTGCAGAATCTCCTTCAACTAAGAATAATTCTCCTTTTTCTTTATCTTTTGTTGCGCAATCAGATAATTTTCCAGGAAGCGTGCTAACATCAAGAACATTTTTTCTTCGAACTAACTCACGAGCTTTGCGTGCAGCTTCTCTAGCACGTGAAGCATCAACACATTTTCCTATAACCAGTTTAGCTACTGATGGATTTTCTTCAAAATAATTGCTTAAATTTTCAGAAACAATTGAGTCTACTATTCCTTTTACTTCTGAATTTCCTAGTTTTGTTTTTGTTTGCCCTTCAAACTGTGGTTGTGGTATTTTAATTGAAATTATCGCTGTTAATCCTTCGCGAACATCTTCTGAACTTAATTTTTTTCCTTGTAATAACCCTTTTTTCTCAGAATATTGATTAATACATCTTGTTAATGCTGTTTTAAAGCCGGATAAGTGTGTTCCGCCTTCGTGCGTGTTGATGTTATTGCAAAAACTGAATACTGTTTCAGCATAATCTGTTGTATACTGTATTGCAACTTCTACTGTTGTTCCGTTTTTATGTTTTTCAATGTAAATTACAGGACTAATAACTTTTTTATTCTTATCTAAATGTTCTACAAATGATTTTATTCCGCCGCTATATTTGAATTGTGCTTTTTTATTTGTTCTTTCATCTATGATTGTTATATCGATTCCTTTATTTAAGAAAGCTAATTCTCTTAATCGTTTAGCTAGAACAGAATAATCAAATTCATTTTTTTCCATTATTGTAAAGTCCGGTGTGAATGTTATTGTTGTTCCTGTTTGGTCTGTGTCTCCAATGATTTGCAGATCTCCTAATGGTTTTCCTTTTGAGAATTCTTGTTTGTATACTTTTCCGTTTCGTTTTACTTTTGCGATTAATCTTTCTGATAATGCATTTGTTACAGAAACACCTACTCCGTGTAATCCGCCTGATACTTTGTATGCGTTTTTGTCAAATTTTCCGCCTGCATGTAGTTTTGTTAATACAACTGTTAGAGCAGATTGTTTGAATTGCGGATGCATGTCTACTGGTATTCCTCTTCCGTCATCTGTTACACTTACATAGCCATTTTTTAGTATTACTAAGTGGATTTTAGTACATTCTCCTGCTAGTGCTTCATCTATGCTATTGTCTAGGACTTCATATACCAAATGATGTAGTCCTCTAAGATCTGTGGTTCCTATATACATGCCAGGACGTTTTCTAACAGCTTCTAAGCCCTCTAGAACTTGAATTTCTTTAGCACCATAGCTCCCCTGCTTGTGCTTTTTAGGAGCTTCAGAACTAGTGTTTTCTTGAGTTTCAGGACTATTTTCTGTTTTGTTTTCCTCACTCATTTTATCAAATACATCAAAAACCACGTATTTTTATGTACAGGTGGTTTTTGATCGTGCTCAGGAATATTTACATTTTCTATATATCTAAATATTCCTGACATACCGACGAGAAACCCCCATCTATTTCACTAATTAGTAAGTGGTCTTGCTTTATAAACCTTTTGTTCTGATTTAACGGGTAGAAGCTCTGTAACCCTCGAATTCAAGGGTTTTGGGTGTTGGAAAACGTTTTCTGTTATCTGTTTTTAGTATTCTTTCTTTAGCCAAACAATCAGGCAATAATTTAACCAATTCGTTACATTGTTTGCCTCGTAACCGAATTCTATGTTGTAATTCACAATAGCCGTGTGCTACTCTTTGTTCATATAAGAATAGGTCTGTTTTTTCAATTAAATTACCTCTGGAATGTTTTAAACTTGCCTGCGTTACTTTTTTGTTTCTTTTTCTTTTATTTTTATACTGTTCAGTGCAAACTGTAATATTAGATAAAACACCTGCAAAGTATATTTCTTTTTTATTTTCTGTTTCAAGCAGATCATACGGTATTGTAGTGTTATATTCTGTAAGATTTTCTATAATCTGCATTAATGGTTTTGAGTGTATAGAACAATTTATATCATTTGTTTTTACTCCAAAACAATCATTAAAACAGCGTGTAATGTACCCCCATAATATCGAATCAGTATTTGGTATTGAAAAAGTAGTTTCAGATATTCCTGCAGTTGAACGTTTTTGAAAAATGCCTAATAAAAAGAGAAAGTTTTCTTTTCTTACTATTTTAGTTAAATCAAGAGTTTTGTTTAAATCAGGATTCTTGTTTAATATTTGCGATAAATATTGCGGGTTTTTACCTTTATTCCATCTTCTAAGAGAATCAATACTTGTTCCTGCAAATTCTGCAGTGTCTTTTAAACTCATTCCTTTTTTAGCACCCTTAATAGCTT
>DAOVMP010000043.1 GCA_030630695.1 Candidatus Woesearchaeota archaeon | reverse complement strand
GCTTGGGTCTCTCTCTTTTCGGTTCTGGCGGTGCAACCATTACTGGCGCAGGTTTTTGGATTTTGATTCGTTTTTCTATGTATTTTTTAGTTGCCGCAGGTTTTGTTTTAATTTGTTTACATTTTATTGTTCGTTTTGGTTTAGATTTCTTAATCTTTGTCGTTTTCTTAGTTTTTCTTGTTTTCTTTAATTTCTTCTCTATCGGTTTCTCCATTTCTGTTTTGATTTTGTCAATTTTTTGTTGTCTTTTTTTATTTTTGACTTTTTTCCGTGTTTTCTTTTGAATTTTTGGTACAATTTTAGGCGCTTCTTGTATTTTTTCTTGAGCTTGTTCTTCGTTTAATTCATATGTTTTCTTTAGTTTTGTTCCTATTGAATGTTTTCTTCTTCGTACTGTTTTGCGTGTTGGTGTGGCTTTGTGTTCAACATGTTTTATTTTGCGTTTATGTTTGGATTTTTCTCGCAAATGTACTGGAAGCATTGCATTTATTCTGTCTATTGGTATGTCATTGCTTTTCAAAAAGTTGCTTACCTTATTTCTGTATACAAACAGTCCGGCCATTATTGCTATTATTAGGAAGATTATTATGTCAGAAATTGCTGTTGTTTGCCCTATTGTTTTCATTGTTATTGATGCTCCTGATGATACTGCTTTTGCTGCTGGGCTGATGTATCTTAATAGATAGTATGTTGCTCCTGCTCCGAGTAATATCAATGTTGTGTATAGTGCGTATGGAATTAAATTAGTGCGTTTTTTGTATCTTCTGTGTACTATTTTTCGTTCGCTTCTTTCTGTTTTAATGTCTACGATTTTGTTTTACCTCCTTTTTCTTAGCTCGGTTGTAAATAGTCCATATGTTACTTGGATTTTTGTTTAGCAGTTTGGCTATTTTTGAATTTTTCAAGTGTCTTGTGTCTTTTAGATAAGTTACAAGACATTCTAGAATGCTAAGATTGTTATTTTGGAAAATTGTGACAGGAACATAAATTGAGTCTTTGATTGCGAATTTAGAAGATTGTTTTTTTATTGCTCTTTGATAATTTGCCCATACCCCTCTTTCGTTCCTGTTTATTATTTCAGAGATTTCATGATAGTTTAAGCCTTGTTCTTCTTTTAGGTATTTTGTTAGTGCTTCTGATGGGCATAGTTTGCTGGAAAATATGGATGCCGGGATTTTGATTGCAGTTTCTTCAGCATATGTTTTTGCTATTTGTTCATTTTGATAGCCGTGTTCTGTTTTCAGTCGGTTTGATATTTGTTTTATTAATGTTAGAAGGAATTGTTCTTCGGTTTGGTTTGGGTTTTTGTCTGTATGTGGATTGCGGTATATATAGCTATTATCGCCTCTTTTTCCCTTTTTTTTACTCATTTTCATGCATATTTTTGCTATATGCGTTTATAAATCTTTCTAAAATTTTACTAAGAATGTGTTATATTTTACTGCTTTAGACGTATTTTTTACCGTCCCTGTATTAAAATTATAACAAATAGTTGTGTTTTTTCTGCACTAAATTGTTTTACTATGAATGTGTTGTAGATTACTTTGGTTGTGTTATTTGATACAATATATATTAATTAAGAACAAAGAATGTATTGCTAAAATACTGTGTATGTGTTATTTTTTTCAATATTACTAATTTTGCAGGTATAGTAAAAGACATAAATAATTATGCGTTTAGTATGTCTTTTGCTATTAGCCAAAGACGTCTATTTGCTCAATTAATCACGTCTTTGGCTATATTCAAAAGTAAAGAAGTAGTTTATTTTACCATCTCAAAACTATAAATCGCTCTTTTAATATCATCTTCAGATCGTATTGTGAAGATTAAGTCGTATTTTTTAATATTTTCATCTATGTCTGTAAAGAATAAATATCCTTCTCGTGATATTCTTGAATATATTTTCCAATCTTTGCCCAATTCCCGAAGTGAAACAAACTTGTTTGGATTAGCACTAGGTAAGTATTCATTGTCTAAATCATCTGTTAGTGTTATTGATTCTATTGAATCTGTTTCATCCCATGTTGGATTAAAAAGTTTAACATAGATTTTATAATAGGTTTTATTGACTTTTAGAAGTGTTTCTGAGTCCCATTCAGTATAGGCTCCCTCTGTTATGTTGGATACTAAAATTTCTAAAATTCCTAGTTTCGCATGGGTAGAGGTTTCTACAGAAGGTTTTTCTTTGGTTTTTGGTAATGGTTCAGAAATGGTCTCTGGTTTTATTTCTTGCCGTGTATTTGTTTGCATCTCTTGTTCAGACATATCAGCTGTTTGAAGTCCGGTAATTTTTTCTTTACTCGATGAAAAAATAAAGAATATTGAACCAATAGCAACGATTAAGATAATTATAACCAACACAGGAACAAGTAAATTGCTCTTTGGTTTATCTCTTGGATGTATTCCATGTTTAAAGATTTCTTGAGTTCTTGCATTCATGTCTTAATAGAGTATTTTCTTATTTATTTAGTTTTCGTTGGTGTAGACTATGAATAGCGGAGAGAGGATTTGAACCTCTGACCTCCGGGTTATGAGCCCGACGAGCACTCCAGACTGCTCTACTCCGCTGTGAGAATTAGGAAAGATATTTTCTTTATAAAGCTTTACCTTGTTCTAGTCCCTTTCAAACCTTCTAAATGTATTCTATGTTCGATTAATCCTTTCAAATCTGCAAATCCTTTGTGAATCGTTCGAGCGAGGTCAAATCCTTGTGCTTTGTCTACGTCTAATGGTCCTCCAGGAGCTCTTGCCTGCAGATGGATTGAATATTTTTTGCGTTTGCCGTCTTTTTCATATGTTTTTATTTGAACTTTTACTTTTGTAATGTTGTGCAGCATTCGTTTGATTTTTTCAAAGTTCTCAGTAGAAACGCGTTGAACCAATTCCTGTTCCATTGGTTTTAAAGTTTTCAATCCGACAAATTGAAGCATGTCTGATTCTGTTATTGGTTTCATACAATAGTTATTTTTCCACTAATATTTATATGTTGTGATACCTAAGGAATACCTCTTCTCTAGTGAGAAGAGGTCAGAAGACCTATTAAATTAGGATAGTCGAGGTATTCCTGATGGTGCTCAAGAACCGCCTAGATGTATAAGAACAAGTTAATACTGCCGGTCTATTGACTGGCGGTTCTTGACATTTGAATAGTTTTAATAAAGGTGGATTGTTGTGGTGTGTTTGGAAAATTGTCATTCCATTAACTTTATAAAGTATGATGCCTTAATCAATATTATGGCTAACGATAACGAAAAGTCTTTAGTTGAATTAACTGAAGCAGATAATGCTGTACCTATCGGAGAACCGAAAATAATTACAGTTACAATTGGTCACGGTGGCTGTTTTAGTACCAGAAGCAAAGAATTTCGAGAAGAATGCATGAAATCACAACCATCAAATGCGAATGGATATATTATTGGTGAACCAAAAGGTATATCGCCAAGCCGTTTTTCTGTAGATGTTCTCACTCCTGTTCAATTTTACAGGAAGTAAATTGAACTTAACCTAAATTAATTTATTATTCTTTTAATTATGAATATTATCACTCAAACCAACAATCCAAACACCCTCCCAAAACCAGAGCAATATTTAATCTTTTTTCCCACAAACCTTTAAAAACTCTAACTTTCTAACAATAGATATGGCATTAATATGTGGTGTGGACGAAGCCGGAAAAGGTCCTGCAATCGGTCCAATGGTTATGTGCGGTGTAGTTGTTAAAGAGGAAGATATTTCTAAATTAAAAGCATTAGGTGTGAAAGATTCTAAATTATTAACTCCTAGAACTAGAGAACGTATGTTTAATGAGATTAAAAAAATAGCATATAAACATAAAATAGTAAAAATTCCTCCTAAAGAAATCGATGATATTATTTTAAACAGAAAAACAATGAACTTAAACTGGTTAGAGGCTTTAACTTCTGCAGATATAATTAATGCGCTAAAGCCGGATAAAGCAATTCTAGACTGTCCAAGTCCTAATCTTTTGGCATATAAAAAATATGTTAGAAATCTTTTAGATAATAAAAAAATTAAATTAGTTTCAGAGCATAAAGCAGACTTGAAATACCCTGTTGTTTCAGCTGCGTCAATCCTAGCAAAAGTGACAAGAGATAGAGAGATTGAAAAACTAAAAAAGAAAGTTGGGATGGATTTTGGTTCTGGCTATCCGTCTGATCCTAATACTGTTCATTTTTTAAAAATGCATTCGGAAAAGTTTCCTGAAATTTTAAGGCATTCTTGGAAGACGATAAAGAATTTAAAGGCTAAAAGGTGTCAGTCGAAAATTGATTCGTTTTAATTATGAACTTGTGAGCATAGCGAACATTGCACAGCTGAAAGCTGAGCTTTGCATGTTAACTGGGCGTAACCAGTTATAACCAAAACATAGAAAAACAAAGTTTTTCTGGCTTCTAAAACACTTTGTGTTTTAGAAACATCAAAAAATACTACGTGTTTTTTGGGCTTTGGAAATTTGAGAATTTCCAAAACATTAATATACTACTTTTTCATTATATGAGTTAAACGAGGTGATATTCAATGGATGAGCAGAAATTTATTACAATTGCATTTTGTTCTATAATAGGTATAGCAATCATTTGCATTGCCACTCTGTATTTTATGAGTGCAACTGGTAATGTGATTGCAGGAACAGGTCAGTATTATTGGACAGGTTCAGGACATTATACTCCAGAATATGGTACTTGTTATTGTCATCCTGGTTCTTTTGACTATAATCCAGATGGTTCTATTAGTGGAGCATATGTCAGATTCCTAGGTAGCCATACTCAGGAAGCATGTATTAATAGATGCGGTCCAGGGCATACATACTGGAGGGATTTTAAGTATTAAATCCTTTATTTTTCTTTATATTTCTTCTATTAATCAGACTATTCGGCGAAGCCTTTATATATAGCCATTCTATACATTTAGCCTATGGTAGAGGCATCTCCCATATTGGGGACTAAGATTACTAAGCTTGTAATGGACGGATTTAAGTCTTTTGGCAAGAGGACTGAATTGTTATTTGAGGATGGATTTAACATAATTCTAGGTCCTAATGGTAGTGGTAAATCCAATGTTTTAGATGCCTTATGTTTTGTATTAGGCAAGTCTTCATCTAAATCACTAAGAGCTGAGAAATCTGCTAATCTTATATACAATGGAGGCAAGACTAAAAAATCTGCTAAGTCTGCTGAAGTGAGTATTTCTTTTGATAATTCTAAAAGGGTTTTCCCAATTGAAGAAGATGCTGTTAAGGTCTCAAGAATTGTTAAGCCTACTGGTGTCAGTAGATACAAGATCAATGGAAAAACAAGAACCCGGCAGGAAGTTGTTGAACTATTAGGCATGGCTAAGATTAATCCTGATGGTTATAATATTATTTTGCAGGGAGATATTGTTAGATTAGTTGAGATGTCTTCAACAGAACGTAGGCAAATAATTGAAGAGATTGCAGGAATTTCAATATACGAAGAGAAAAAGAACAAGGCTTTGAAGGAATTGGAAAAAGTTGAGCAAAAACTTAATGAAGCAGGCATTATTTTAAAAGAAAGACAGGTTCATTTGAGAGAATTGAAAAAAGACAGGGATCAGGCTTTGAAATATAAAGAAGTAAGCGATAAGATAAAACAAAACAAGGCATCTTATATTAAAAAGAGAATGAATAAAAAAGAAACAGAACTTAAAGAGATTGAAAAAAGAAAT
>DAOVMP010000014.1 GCA_030630695.1 Candidatus Woesearchaeota archaeon | reverse complement strand
AGCAATCTTTATTTTTGCAGCCATTTCCTGCTCTGTTTTTTTAATATGTAATTTAAACTGTGCAAGCTCTTTATCTAACGCTTTTTTTCTATTTCTAAAATCCTGTTCTATCTTTAATTTTCTTTCTGCAATGGTGCGGTGAATACGAAATTTGTGAGCAGATGAATTCTTTTCTAAATTAGCAATCTGGCAATTTATTTTTTTTCTCTTTTCTGTAAATAATTTATCTAAATTTACCTGTTTTGTTGAATAGGATTTTTTTATATTTCCCAGTTTGTTTTGTAAAACTGAAACTTGCTTTTCTACAGTTTCCTTTCTTTTATCAATAGCTGCTTCTCTTGCCGCAATTGATCTTAATTTAGTAGATGCTATTTTTTCTCTTTTTCTTATCTGCTGCTCTTTTTTATTCAAAACTTGTTTTTGCCGGTCTACAACTCCTTTTTCTCGTAAAATGCTTTTTTCAATACGTTCAATTTCTGATTTTTTAGTTCCTAAATTAGCTTCAAAGTTCTTATAACTGTTTAATTGCTGAGACGTCTCTTTCTGCAAAGTTTTAAACAATTGTTTAGATTCGTTAATCTTGCTTTTTATCTCTTGTTCTTCTTTTTTTAGAATTTCTAGCTTTTTAAACTGTTTTTCTCTATTTTTAAGATCTATAGATCTTTGTTCAAGTTCTTTACGTAGATTCTTAATTTTATTAAGTTCAGCATTTGGATCGGCTTCAAAAATTCCTAAAAATATTGAGTATAACATTTTTTACCATCCCCTTTTCGTTATATTAAACACCTGTAGCCTTTATATACTTTCGTTATCTCTCTTGAGTGAAAACAATGTAGTTTTGTGACTTAAGAAACCACAAACTTTTTAAGCTAAGACTTAACAATAATAAGAAGTGAGACCGAACAAATGAATAAACAAAAATGCTCATCTTGCAAGGAAGATATAACAAATCAAAGAGGTACTGTTAGATTTAACTGTCCAAAATGCGGAAAAACAGAGATAATAAGATGCCCGCATTGCAAAAAAATAGCTGCAAAATACAAGTGCCACTCCTGCGGATTTGAAGGGCCTAATTAAGATGACGAAAGTAATAGTAACAATGGAGATAATGCCTGAGAATGTTGAAAATAATCTAGATTCAATCGAACAAAAGGCTAAAAGTAAAATAGAAGCAAAAGAAGGGATAATCAACTCTGTTAACCGAGAAGAAGTTGCTTTTGGACTTAAAAAAATCATAATCAAATTTTCAGTGGATGAGGAAAAAGGAAGCCCTGATCCTGTTGCAGAAGAACTTGAAAAAGAAAAAGACATTGCTTCTGCACAAATAACCATGGTGTCTAGAGCACTTGGATAAAAAATGAACAGAAAGATATTATTGGTGATGGGTATACTATGTTTACTAGTTTTTTTTACAGCTTGTTCCAGTGATGAACCAGTAAAGATAATAGAAGATGAGAAACCAATTGTAGAAGAAAAACCTTTAACAGGAATACAATTAGGAGATTTAGTTGAAATGAATTTTGTTCTCTACGGCGAAGACGGAAGAGTAGTCGATACTAATAATAAAGAGATTGCTGAACAAGCAAAACTGAAAACATACAGTTCTGGAACTTACAAATTTATAGTGGGTCAAAGTTCTAAGGTAAAAGGATTTGATGATTCTATTATCGGCCTTGAAAAAGGAGATGAAAAAACATTAGATATTCCTGCAAGCACTAATAAAATAGAACTAGAATTTGATATTGAAACCACAGAATCACGAGCAAAAACAATACAAAGAAAACAAAGATTCTCACTTAACAGCTTTGAACAGGTATTTAGCAAACCACCAATAATCGGAGATATAGTTGTTAATATGGATAAATTTCCATGGCCATACAAAATACTTGCAATAAGCAATAACAGCGCGTTAGGAGAAATATTTATCAAAGAAGGAGATGAAGTAACACTGCCTGCAACGCAATGGAAATCAAAAGCACTTCAAGTATCTGAACTTGCAATACAGTTTTTTCAAAATCCAAAACAAGGACAAATAATAGAAACTGAATTTGGAACTGCAATAATGGAAATAGCAAGAAGCAGAATGAAGAAAACCCATAATCCTATACTTGGAAAAGAATTCTTTTATACTGTGCCATCAGGAGAAATGATTTCACCACGCTATGAATTCCGTATTATAGATATAAGTGATGAAAAATTTATAATCTCTCGAATAAATTGGCCTGAACAAGAAAATTTAAAATTAGAAGTAGAAATACTTGATGTTTTAAGTAATAAAGAAATTACAAAAATGAAGCTACTTTCTTAGTAGGAATATCAGTTCTAATAGCTGTTAATTTAAAATGAGTTGTTGCTGCTTTAAACTTATTTGTTTTAATCTTTTTTATTATCAAATCTTGTTTTTTTAGAAGTTTTTTTCTTATCTTTGCTAGTTTATGCAAGTCTATGAAGCCTAATCTGTTGATTTTTGATTCTTTTTCTATTATTAGTAGTAACTTTACTAGCTCTTTGTTAGTTTTATCTGCGTTTTTTAGCATTTTAGACACTAATTTAGAATCCCAAAGCGTTCCAGTCCACATTGGACCAGCCCAAATTGATTTTGTTTTACAGCAAGTTTGTAAATTATGATGAGATTCTTTTATGTTTAAGCATTTTTTGCAGTATAATAAGTATAAGTGTTGTTTTTGTACCTTATCTATCTCTTGTTTTGATTTTTTACATATGAAATATACTCTATAATAATGATCTGACGCGTGTGTAAAAACAGGAATTAAAGCCTTTTCAAACTGCGCGCCTATTAGTTGAACTTTTCTTATTAAAATTCTAACTCCTATCTCGTGCATTAATTCGTTTTTTAATGGCTTTGCCCAATATTTTCTCTTGCAAGCCAATTCGTGCGAGCCTGCTAATGCAGAAGTGTCAGTAGCTGTAACTGCCAGGATGCCATCTCTTGATAATCTTACAATTGCATAGTTCAAGAAAGGATTTGGAGAACCAAAAGGATCTATATCTATATAATCAAAACCATTGCTTGTTAATAAGAATTCATTTGCATCTTTGTTGTAAATATTTATTTTTGTTTTATTTAGTTTAATGTTCTTCTTCATTATGTTAAATGCTTTTTTATTAATATCATTAGCATGGATAGATTTTATTTTACCTTTTTTTAATTCTTTTTTGAATCTGATTGAACGAATTCCAGAACCTGCTAAGATATCTGCGATTTGCATATTTGATTTATTGATCGAGTTTAAAAGCAAAATCGAAATATCTCTATTAAGTTTCATGATTGGATTATAAAATACTTTTAATTCTTTAGAAATCTTTCCAGTTGATGCATAGAAGACTGCTTTGCCTTCATTCAGCTCTTTTTCCTTTATTTGCACATTCATCACAACAGAACCAGACTTTTTCTTCATTGATTTCTCTTTCAATCACTTCTTTTTTATCCTGGCTCAATGGTTTTCCACAATGTGCGCAAACACCAAGCTCTCCCTTTTCCTCAGCACCTTCTGCAAAAGCCTCTTCTGTAGGAGAAATTTCGTCGTTTTCAACTAAATCCTCTCTCCCTTCTTCTGTAGTTGTATCTGCGTCTTTTGTTCCTTCCTGAATATCTTCTTTTTTCTCGTCAGAAGTTGGCTCTTCTTTAAGGTATTCTTCTTTTTCATCTGCCATAGAAAAACTATTTAGAGTAGTGTTATTTAAGCTTTGTTGTTCTGAAAAAAACTTTTTAATCTCGTCCAAATAATTAATGCTTATTTTCAGATTCCAGTCAGAAGGAAAACACCTGAAATAATTAGGCCAAGTATATCTTTCATCTAGAAAAACTAACACGCCTTTGTCTTTTTCAGTTCTGATACATCTTCCTGAATTCTGCATTGTTCTTGTTAACGCAGGCATGATATATCCATAATCCCAACCTTTGCTGAATTTCTTATCATAATAGTTTATCAACTCTTTTGTTTCTAAATCCGGCCTGTCTAAAGGTAAACCCACGACGATTACTGATTTTAGGATTCCAGGTAAATCAATTCCTTCTCCAAAACTTCCTGCTGCAACACCTAACAAGACTGCGTTGTCATATTTGCAGAATTTATCTAATAAATCCTGTTTTTCCTCTTTAGTTAGTTTCGGTTGCTCACTGAAAACTGTTTTTTTACACCTTGTTTCTAAATATTTAGCAATTTCATTTCTTAAATAATATGACGGAAAAAAAATTGCGGCATTTCCCGGAATTTTATCTATTATATCTGCGCAGATGTTTGCAATTCTTAAAAACTGTTCAGGAGTTCTTTTAGTAAACTTGGTTGTGGTTTTTGGTATTACTAGTGCTAACATATTTTTCTTTGGAAATGGACTTGGAAATTCTTCTGTTATAGTTTCTTTAGGAAAACCTAGCAGGTCCTTATACATTTCAACAGGAGATAATGTTCCAGACATCATAATAGTTGTTAAAGAGGCATCAATAATATCTTTTGTAGCCATAGAAGGATCTAAACACCTATGTGTCAAAACAACAGAAGATTCATATTTTGATAATATTCTCGAGAACCCAATATCTCCATTAGGCCAGGATTCTATAAACGATGCAATCCAACCAATAGAACTTATTTTTTGATTTTCTCTTACAACTTCTGCAGCTGCTTTTAATTCTTCAATAAAATCTTCATATTTTTTGATATTTGTTACGCCATCTATGAACATTTCTTTGTTTACCAATTTTTCATCATTAATTGACAATTCCTGGGCCATTTTGTATAATAATGCTTCTAATTCAATAAATAAAACCGCCAACTCATCAAAATCATATTTTTTTGCTTCTTTAATGGCTCTTTTAATCATCCTGTCTGTTAATTTTTTTGTTAATAAAGATCTCATTCTTGACGGCAAATTATGACCTTCATCAATTATTACAATCGAATCCTGAATTGATTTGTTTGTTTTTGATAAAAAATTCTCTCTAATACTTGGGTTAAATAAATAATAATAATCAGAAACAACAACTTTTGATTTAGAAGCCAACATTATTGAAAATTCATAAGGACAAATCTTATTTTTATTACAAATTTCAATTATTTTTTCAGTATACAACGGAGAAATCTTTTTTATCTCTTCTAATAAATCTTGACACTTGATATTTTCTTTACCCTTTGCATTAATATAATATTCGCATTTGTTTTCTTCTCTCATTGATTTACAATACTCTGAAAAATCGCCAGACATCATGATTTCAGTGCTTGGCTGTAAACACATCCATTTTTTCCCTATGATTGAAGTAGCTACAAAATCTAATTTGAATTTATTTTTAATTTCTTTTAATGTATCTATAACGATTTTATGCTGAGTATGCCTTGAAGTCAAGAAAAAAATACAAGTATCGCTTTTCATGGCTAATGGTAAAGTGGGAGATAATGCTGCAGCTGTTTTTCCTAATCCGGTAGGCGCATGAACAATCAAATTTTTTTTATTTTTTAATGTTTCTTTGATTAAGTCAATCAATTCATCCTGAACAGACCTTATTTTATCATGAGGAAAGAAGATATCCGAGTTCATGATTTTGGTAATAGGACATAATTTAAATGTTTTTCGTCTATACGCACAAAAATTAAAAATTTTTGGCGCGCAGAAAAACTTTGTTTTTCCCGCGAATTCAGAAAAAATACGTTATTATCGAAACATTGAAAAAACTTCGCTTTTTCAGGCTTCTAA
Source organism: Candidatus Woesearchaeota archaeon (assembly GCA_030630695.1). Lineage (GTDB taxonomy): Archaea > Nanobdellota > Nanobdellia > Woesearchaeales > ARS49 > WJKI01. Next base: position 2,081 of record DAOVMP010000014.1, on the reverse strand, counting down.
AACGCTACGCGTTTTAGAAACATTTAAATAGAAAATACTATTCCTGAAATATAGTTAAAAGAGGTCTAATCTTATATAAAAAACAAAAATAAAGTAAATCGAAAGGTTTAAATATACGCTATAAAATACATATTATATAATATAAATACGCCAATGGGGTGGTTGTGTGAAAAATAAAGAAATATTCAAGGTCTTTTTTAGGGAAAAACCATCAATGATGCTTGTTGAATTAAAAAATGCAAAGTCAGAAGTTTATGCTTCTTCATTGGCAAAGCAAATCGACTGTACTTATTCTCATGTTGTCAAAATTCTACAAGAAATGGAACGCGAAGGGCTTATAAATTTTGACAAACAAGGACGACTGAAATTATTAACACTAACTAAGAAAGGTCAAGAAATTGCTTCTCGCATTGATGATGTGAGAGGGATACTTTAAACATTATTTCTTTTTTAATTTAAATAAAAAAAGTTAAAAAAAAACTTACTCAGTATACATCTTCAGTTTAGTTGGATCGTATTTCCAAGCAACTGGAATTCTTCCAGACTCTTTGTAATACTTGATTAAACGCTTGATTTTAGACTCTGTCAACTGATGTCCTCTTTTTGCAGTCATATCCTGCTTATTATTTACCGCATGGGCTTTAATCCCAACTAATTTTCTCATTAATGCAATTAAATCCTCTGGCAATTCTTTTGTAAGATTTTTCTCCTTCATGACCATAGTAATAGATTTATTTGTAAGCATTCTAACATCAGGAACACCATAAACATCTCTTAAGATTATTCCTATCTCTGATGCAGTTTTATCATCTTTAGCTAATTTAGCGATTAACATCTCGATTTCTTTATCACTGTATCTTATCCAATTAGCTTTTTGCCTGCTTAAAGGCTTATGAGAGCCTGATTTTCCTTTTTTTCTTGAATGCATTCTAGCCATATTTATTCACCTTATTATTACACTAAAAAAACCTGCGGTTTTTTTGTGCCCAAAAATCCATATTATATTAAAACTATTTAGTGGATTTTCTGGGTTTGAAGAAATTTTGAATTTCTCCAGCATAAACGAGCCATACTAGACCTGTTTATCTCTTGAATGTTAGATAGTAGAGTTGGATGGTTTATAAAGGTTATGTTTGGTGCGAGGCCTCGTCTGCTTCTCAACCTCGCTTCGCTCGGGTCGTCTCGTTTGCTTGGTGCTCTTCATCGGCAACTTACGCACCAAACCTTACTCCTCTCTGCAGACTCCACCTGCTGTTTTAGTTGATTCTATGTACAACTTTGCATTTTCTGTTATTTGATATGGAACATTAATTGGATGAGCGTCTAAAGGTTCCTTATTAATTGTTAATGAAACAAAATCACTTGAAACACTTATAATTACAATTTCATAAGATTTGCTATTAACAGTAAAATAAACATTCTGACCTTCTAAAGTACTTCTGCATTTTTCCCGCCCATCATCAATACAAACAGAAGTCATAAAATAAGTAGGACTACAAGCTCTATCATTACCACAGTCAGAATGAACACAACAATTTGATCTTGGAATACACTTTTGCTGCATATCACACCAACTAGATTCTTTATCACAAACACATTCTTGTTTTTTAGGATCATAAATTTGATTAAAAGGACAAACTTGTTTTCTACAATTCTTATTCTCACAAAATTCTCCTAATTCACAATCTCCAGCATTGCAACAATATGATTCAGAAATACACTCATTATTGCACTGTTTAAAACCATCATTGCAAACACATTCACCAGAAACACAATATTGATTATCATTACAATTTACATCATCACAAAGATTTTCCTTAACATTAACATCAACTTCAATTACTTTAGCATCAATGGGCCGGGCATCAATAGTTCCACTAGAACACGCGCTAATTAGAAGCAAGCTAATGATTAAAATCGATAGTATGTATTTCATTCCCCCAACCTAGTATTTAAGAGATGTTGATGATTTATAAATGTTGCGTATAATATAGGGGTGTGTTGAAAAAGTTCTAAAATAGCACAAATTATATTGTGGGTAATAGCTCTACAGTATGCTTCTGCTCTTTGAGTAGAAATTT
>DAOVMP010000145.1 GCA_030630695.1 Candidatus Woesearchaeota archaeon | reverse complement strand
TTAAAGTAATCAACAAAACAAATACAAACAAGACTTCTGTGAGTATAAAAGGAAAATTAAAGAATGATATAAGAGTGAATAAAGATAAAGAATAAAATAATATCATATTTAAAACTACTATTCTTTCCTCAGGCCCTTTGTTCGCGTGATCATTGAGTTCATTTAAAATATTGTTTTTCATTATATTTTCCCTCCTGGGATACCTTGGGTTACTTCATCTGCAAAAGATCTAATCTCCTTGATGAAGTCCTGTGCGGTTTCTTCTTTCTGACTACCATCAAACATATTTAGATGTTGACCAATTAATTCCCATGCAGGTTTTCTGGCTTCATGCTTAATATTCTTTGGATAGTATGTGAGTTTGCGTTGTCCGGTGGGTGTTCTTCTGCTGTGCACGTTGAATTCCATCCCGGCTGATCCAAGTGCTAAATCGTCTGGAAGCTTATGTATAGGGATTGGTCGGCCTTTTGAGTCCAAGAAATTTCTGGGGTCAAACTCTGCTATTCTTAATAATCCTTTTAGGACTCTACTAACTGATATCTCTACTCTGTTAGCTGATGCTTTCTTTCTGGATTGGATATATTGTTTTACTCTGGGGGATTTTAGAAGATTTGACGCCATTACTTGTGCGGATGATTCTTTGCATTTATAATTGTTAAAGGCTATTCTGTATGCCTGGGTATTACTCATTTTGGTCTTTCTTGTTTTTAGCATATTCTCCAAAATGAGGTTACTAAACAACTGCTCTTTTTCCGTTATCTTGAGATCATTCTTTCCTGTTCCAGGTGGCCTACCCACAGGCCTTTTTCCTTTCCAGGGACCAGGATTGTTTCTCTGGATTCCAAGAATAGAAGTAAAGAGTTTAGGTGCTGGATTTCTATTACATATCCCTTTTTTCATCTAAGCTTTTTCTCCTGCTGATTTATTGGATAAAAATAAAATAATTAAAATTATTATTAAAAATTAAATATTATATATTAATTAACAGACTCTCTATATTATATCGAATATTGACCAAATATCCAAAATTTCTATATTACTTAATAATTAATTATCTGTTTTGACATAAATGATTGATTTGATTGATGTTTTGTATATAATTAAATAAAAAAGAATTTATTTTAAAGTTTTTGTAAAAAAGGTGTAAAAAGGGGTTGCTATTATGTTATTTTCCTATATAATAGATAACATGATTAAAACAAACACACATAAAACAAGGGGAAATCAAATGGAAGCAATATTAAAACAGATTCAAGAAAACATTGAAGAATTAAAAATTAGAGCAGAAGCAAACCAAACAATCCTATCTGACCTTAAAAGATTCAATATGAGTAATGGATCAATCCTTACTACTGAAAAAGAGCTTTCTCGAATAGCTGGTATGATTGATACATATACTTCTTGTTACCAAATGATTGATAATCAAATGAGTTTGAATAACACTGGTCTCTAAATAATCAAACCGGGGGCCTTCGGGTCCCCAAACAAAGGAGAAATAAAATGAGTCTAATAAATGAAAAAGCAGATGCCATCCAAGCAATCAAAGAATTAGTTGAAATAGTTTGTTGTGATAAAGAAGATAAAATCCATATGGCACTTGACGAAATTGTCTTAGGAAATTATGAAGAAGCTTATGCAATCGCTGATAAAGCAATAACCGATGAAACAACAAAGGAGAAATAAAATGGAAAAAATCGATTATAATAAATTCTCACAAGAATCAGATGATACCAACCCTGAATTTGTATTTGCCACTACCGATTGTGATACCCTGGCAAGAATGCTTTCAGGTGAGCTTGATCCGAGAGTGATGATAGCCCAGCAACTGACGAATTGTGGTTGTGATCTGAATGGAAAATATGTTGGTTTTAAAAAGGCAGAACAGATTTTTAAGGAGTCTAAATAAAATGAAAAAAGGAACAAAAGTTAAATTAACTATTTTGGATGATCTTATTATTGATTATTTGAAGATTGGGCAGACAGGAATTGTTTTGGTTGTTAGTAAAGTTCCAGACGTAAAAATTCCACTTGCCGCAGTTAAATTTAAAGGAAAAAGTCACTGGGTTGTTCTTCACCAACCCCAATTAAAAGAAATATAAAAAGAAAGGGGCCTTGTGCCCCTCCCCTCCTTAGGTTAGTATTCATAACATTTCTTAAGACGGAAAACACCAAAAACGCGTTTGAAACTTTTAACATATACTTATATATACACCGAACAAACAGGCTTTAAAACTGCTGTTTTGTTTGTTCTATAGATTCCTTGTTAACCATTCCTGTTATTTTGTTAATATCTTGTTTTGATGAATTGCGGAGAACCTCAAATATGGCGCAAACATAAAAAAAGATTAAAAAAGTTGTTTTTCTTCGTGACATTCCTGTTTGTTCCTATATAATGGATAACATAATTAAAACAAAACAGGGGGAGACAAAATGGATAAAACAAAAACAATAAAAGAACAAATCTTAAAATATCTTGATAATCTTGCTAATGATAAATATGAGAATAATATCGGCCCTATCAAAAATAATCAGTATAAACAAGAATCATTAACTTTT
>DAOVMP010000025.1 GCA_030630695.1 Candidatus Woesearchaeota archaeon | reverse complement strand
GAAAACACTTTTGGATTTTGAAGAAATATAGAAAAAATAAATTTGTCAAAGCAGTTCTTGAGATACTTCCTTTTGTATTGGCTAATCTTGTTGCATACCTGTTATTTGCTATTGGTTCTTGGATCTGGAATAAACCTTATTTTGATATATTGTTTAGATCTGGTGAAATCGCACCTTTAGAATTTTTTGGGGGGACAATAGTTCAGTCAGTAGGACGAGAAGTTATTTATTTGTTTCTTTATGGCTCCCCTTTATTGATTGGTCTAGCTATTTTGTCCTTAATTCATTTCAATAAGAAAAAATTATTGTTTCTTTTTTGGTTATTAGTTCCGATAATAATATACGCCAAATTACCCTATGCTGGAGCGCTGGAAAGATATTTATCTGTAATTGTTCCTCCTTTATGTATTCTAGGAGGGAGTTTTTTATCAAAAGTAAAAATAAATAAATTACGGGCGCAGATATTAGTTATTTGCGGAATTATTTATTTTATTTTACTAAATTTATTCAGTTTTATAGAATCAGAATATTTAATGCACAGTATCAAAGAATATTTTATAAGGGCAGCAACACTTGACTGGAATTTCCTTTTTCCATTTTATGGTGCGGGCGGACCTGCTTTTTTAGTGCCTTTTTGGGTGCTTGCTATTTCCATATGGCTGTCCTTAGTTGTTTTAGTAATAGCTCTGGTGTTATATCAAAAGAAAAAACTTTTTTACATTTCCCTTATGATATTTCTTGCGATAAGCGGAGCATTTAATCTATATATTTTACAAGAATTTAATTTTTCATTACACACTCCAAATGTCAACAGAGGATTTAATGAACTTCTGGACAGATTAGATTATGAAACAGCTTCAGTAGTTTATACTAATATTGGAGCTATACGCGTATACTCTGATGACAGCATAAAATTTGTTCCTCTTCGCTGTCCTAAGACAAATACTCTTTGTTTGGATAAATATGGAGAACTAATTCGTCGATTTGGAGGGGCGGCATATATAATTGATTTTCCGAGGAGATTTGAAAGTTCTCAATACTACGATTTATTAGAAGACAATTGTGAATTAAGAGAAAAGATAACTGATAAACAAGCAGTACTTGGCTATATTTATGATTGTAAGAAACAATTATAATTTATTTTTATCTATGCGCTTTTTTAAGAAATTTTAGTAATCTTGGTTCTTTAACTGCTAGCTTAAATAACATTTTTAGAGGAAAATCTCTGTTTTCGTTTTTTAAAATATTTTGTATTTTTTTCTGTTTCATCATTTTTATCAATTTTATATAATCCTTATCATTGAAATTATCTAATATGTTTCTGAGCTTTTTGTGTATCTGCAGGTTAAATCTTATTTTTTTCGTCTCTTTTTCATAATCTCTTCCTTTTATTATACTTTTTGCCAAGATTTTTGCAGATTCTAATCCTGTAACTAATCCTCCGCCTGTTGTTGCTTTTGTTAGAGTGGCTGCATCGCCTATAAGGAAAATATTGTCTTTTTTTAATCGTTGTTTATTATTATATATTGGTATTAATCCGCCTTGATATTCTAATGTCTGGAAATTTAATGCTCTTAAGAAATATTGAAAATACGTATTAGTGTGTGTTTTTGTTGCTAATCCGATTCTTGCTGTTGTTTTTGATTCGGGAACAACCCATGCAAAGAAATTTGGTGCTATTCTTTTTCCAAAAAAAGTAATAAATGTGTTTTCATTGAAGTGTCCTCTAACTCTTGCCTGCATACCTATCAAGAATTCTCTATTGTTGTATAGGTTTGCTTGTTTTGCTACACTTGATGTTGGTCCGTCAGCTCCAATGAAAAAATTTGCTTTATTGTTGATAAGACCTTCTTTTGTTTTTATTATCGCTTTGTTGTTTTTGAATTCTTTGAATTTATGATTAAAATGAATCTGGGCTCCGTTGTCTAATGCTTTATTTAGTAAATAATTGTCAAAACTTGTTCTATCTAATAGATATTCTTCTATTGGAATTTCTGAATAACTATTGTTTGGAGCAACAACCTGAACTTTATTGAAATTATTGATTATAAACTCTTTACTTTTTGGACAAAATTTGAATAAGTTTTTTGTCACTATTCCTGTGCATTGGACAGGCAGACCGGTCTTAGGATGCTCTTCGAAAAGATGAACCTCAAAACCTTTTTTTGCTAATAGATATGCACAATAGCTTCCTGTTGGTCCTGCACCGATAATTGAGATCATTATGTCTAGGTTTAAGTTCTATTATATAATAATTTTGTTCTTTTGCTACTGGCGAATAGTACTAATACGAAAGCTTTAAATATATCGATAATTTTTAGATAAAATAAGCACATTAAATATTGGCTGAAAATTGGGGGGAAATATATGACATCAAAAAAACTTGCAGTTGCTGCAGCAGCATTACTATTAGGCGGTTGTGCTAATAAATTTGATTTGGTAAAATCTGACAATTATATTCGAGACTATTTAAGAGCAACCTCTGCAAGAGCAGACTCTGTTTCTAAACCAACTTCTTTACAAAATGACTTTGACAGAGAACAAATAAGTTCAACAAGCACAACAGAAAGAGGAGCACATCACTTAATTGTTGATACGCATCATATTGGTGCTGAACAAAGAAACCAGCACAGTCTGAATGCAAAATATATCGGCGATCTAGGAAACAACTGGAAAGTCATTGTATATGGAGCAGATACATATGCTAAAAATAAAGGAAAAGTAACAGACACTTTTACAAACAGTCTAAGAGCAGATGCAAGAATTGCAAAATATCAAGAATTAGGAAAAAATGTTATGGTATATGTAGAAGTTGGCGGAAGAGTAGAAGCATTTGCATATACAAACACAGATTGTAATATGAATTATACTACCGGATATGCATTGATAAAAGCAGGACTTGTTAGAAGAAGCAATACTACTGGAGAAAAAACAACAAAAATACAAGCAGACCTGCAAGCAGGAACAGGAAATGACCACTGGAATTTTTCAGAAGTTGAACACAACGGCAAAATATATCCTGGAATTTCATTAGACGGACAAGTTATGAAAGTTATAGGCGCGATACAAGCAAGCCAGAAAATACCTATTAACTTGAAAGGAATATCAAGATTAAATTTAATTATAAATGGACATTATTTAGACACTAATCACAGTGAATATGTTCAAAGTCAAATCGGAGCTGCAGAAGCAGGACTTGAATTTGTCATTGACAAAACCGTTTTAGGAGAAGAACTAAGATTGTCAATATTTGCCGGCGGAAGACAAGAAATAGAAAGATATCCAGACAAAGGCTTAACAAAACACATAGCTCATAAATTAAACACAGAAGTATATGGAAGAGCAGGAATAAAAGCTGACTGGAAACTAACAGACAGAATCAGAGCATTACTAGAAGCAAACTGGGACGGTAAAAACGGACTAGGAGGCGGAGCCGGGTTTGGAATAACCTTTGGCGGCAAATAAATATTGCATAAAGTTTAAATATAATGTCCTGCTCATCAAAAGCAGGATTATAATTATATTACGGGGGAATCAAAAATGGATGGAAAAAAACCAACAATTGCAACACTTGCATTAGCACTTTTAGCTGGCTGTGCTAGCGGACCGGACATGCTTGCAACTTTTCAGGAAAGGGATGCAGCTTATAAAAAAGTACAAGAAAAACTTAAAGATGGAACATCACTGCAAGAAGCAAAATTAGCTACAAGAATGTATTTTGATTCTTCTAATGCACAAATAACAAAATCATATACTGCTGAACAAACTGCAGCAATGGCGGACTGGCAAAAGCCATTAATGAATACTATTGAAGATTTCTATAATGCAGACGGCGAAGTAATAATGTTTGCTCAAAAGAAAGACGGAGAAGGAAAAAACGCAAGAATACAAAGTACAGGAACGCTTGAAAAAATCGCTTTTGGAACACTTCCAGAGTTTAAAAAACATGTTGAAGACTATTACAAAAGTATAAAACAAACAGAAAAAGTAGACGGAGTACTTCGTGGAGTAGTTCGAGTTGCTCAAACAGGATTTACACCAGTAAGAGCACACATCAACAGAAAATATAATGTAGAACAATGGAACAACACATTCACGCCGATTGAACTGGGATTATTCAAGTACATACTTGCACAAAACAAAGGAAAAATCGGACCCGAAGAAAATCCAGAACTACAAATAACATCAAATGACGGCAATTTTGTATATGCTGGAGTTGGAGCAATTGTATACAAAGGAACAGTTATTGAACCTGCAAAAGAAGCAGAAAAAACAGAAAAGGAAAAAAGCCCTATTGGTATGGGAATTGAATGGAGCTTTTAATTTCCATTTTTTTTATAAAAAATAAACAAAGGATGAAAAATGAAATTTAACCCAAAAACCCTAACAATAATTGCGATTTTTCTAATAGTGATGCTGATCACAACACCATTACTTGTTTTTTCATGGGAGAATTATGAATATACTCCTTATGTTGATTATTCTTATGATCCATATGTTGAGTTCTATTACGAACCATATTCTGATTTTTATTATGAACCAGAAATTGTGATTACACCAACAATAACAGACACACCAACCTTTGAATGGACATATGATGATTTTGATCCAATATCTGATCCATACGACACACCATATAGCCATTATCCAGATATAACACCAGATGAGTATCCAAGAGAAGAACCTGAAGAAGAAGAACCAGAACCAACAATAATTCGTGAAAAAGGATTAAGCATACAAATCACAGGAACAAGAATGCCTGATGAAATCAATGCAGGCGATCAACTAGAACTAAGAGTTTATCTAAAAAATAACGGCAAAGAAAAACTTGACAATCTAAAAATAGTATTAGTAAATCAAGAATTATCACTAAGACATGCTGTAGGTCCTATGGATCTAAAAAGAGGAGATAAAGCAAGCAGAATATTGTTGCTAAACTTTCCATATGAGGTACATCCTGGTTATTATTACCTAAGAATTAATGTTCATGCAAATGGAATTAATAGAGTTATATACAGAGACATATATGTAAAATAATTACTTTAGAGTAAACATATCGTATATTGTATGACTACTCTGGGATGATAAAAAACAGAAACCTTTAAATACTAAAGGTTGATAATTAACGATAAATACGTACGATTGGGGGTTGGAAAATATGAGATTAACAAAATTAATACCAGCAATGGTTCTATTCTTAGTATTAGCAGTAAGCATATGTGCACTGCCAATATCTATTGATAAAGTCAAAGTAGATGACACAATAGTAGAACCAAACGAAGTAAATAAACTAAACATAGAAAGAGGCGACGAACTACCAATAGACGTCTATTTCACAGTATCAGAAGACCTAGAAGATGTAGAAGTTCTAGCATTTATTTCTGGATACGAATACAATTACTTAGATCCTGTATCTGACTCTGTAGGACCATTTTCAGCAGAAGCAGATGTAAGATATCACAAAAAATTAAAATTAATTCTAAATGATGATTTTGAAGAAGACAGCTACAAATTAAGAATAATTGTAGCAGACCGGTATGGCGATGAAGTAATCCAATCCTTTAACCTAAAAGTTGACGTACCAAGACATGAATTAAAAATTCAAGACGTTATCTTTAATCCTGAACTAACTATCAAAGCAGGAAGCGCACTATTGGCTCAAGTCCGACTTGAGAACAAAGGCGAAAAAGCAGAAGATAACATCAAAGTAAGAGTCTCAATTCCTGAACTAGGAGTATCAGGAACAGATTATATTGACGAAATCGAAGATACAGATGACAGTGAAGAAACAGAAGAAATCTATTTAAGAATTCCAATGTGTGCAAAACCAGGAATATACGAAGTTAAAGTTTCAGCAGAATATGCAAACGGAAGAAGTGCAGTAACAACTACAAAATCAGTAAATATTGAAGCAAACGACATGTGTGAAAGTGCAAAAGGACCAAAAACAACAATCACAATTGGAAAACAATTGGATAATGTGATTGCTGGAGAAACTGCAACATACCCGATAACAATAACAAATAATTTACAACAAACTAAAAGTTTCACAGTTTCTGTTGATGCAGGAGAATGGGCAGAAAGCGTTAAATTAACACCATCAAGTACCTTGCTAGTAAACGGTGAAAGCTCAGAAACACTATATATTCATGCTACAACTGATTCAGGAACATCAGGAATAAAAACATTAACTACAACAATAAGCTCAGCAGGAAATATACTGAAACAAATAACATTAACAACTGATATAACTGAAAAATCAACAAGCTGGATAAAACTAGTTTTAGAGGCAGCAGTTATTATTCTAGCAATACTAGTGATTTTAGTAGCAATAATCGTTGGATATTTAAAATTAAAAGAAGACAACGATGATGAACAATCTGAAACCTATTATTAAACAATGGTTTTAATTATTTTTTTCTTATTTTCAAAAGGCAGGTAGTATGAAAAGATTAACAATAATATTAATATTGGCTTTGTTTCTTTTACCTACGGTTCTTGCCCAAGAAGATTT
>DAOVMP010000013.1 GCA_030630695.1 Candidatus Woesearchaeota archaeon | reverse complement strand
TAAATCATAATAAAGAATAGGATTACAATCACCACCAACTTCCTTTGTAATACACGCAGAAAGAGCAATAGACGCTTCTTGCACAAACTTTTCACAAACCCATGTTCCGGCATATCTTGTTCTCTTACAAATATCCATCAAAGGACTTTGCTCAACCAAATCGCCAGATAGATGCAATTCAGAATACCAATTGCCACCACACCGATTATAATCCTTCCAAGCCTGCATATTAATCGCTTCAACAAAAACAGAATTTTCAAAATAAAAATTAAAATTAAAAGGATTAACACTCCACACATCAATCACTTTTTGACCTTCCTTACCAACAACCAATTTAAAAGGACTAGCTGTAACAGTAGCAGAAAACAGTATTACTAGTGCTATAACGATAAGCGCTTTCTTCATAACCAAACCCTCTTTTGAAGAATAAACGGTATATATAGTATATAAATGTTTCTTTGAGAAAACATTTAAATATGAGAAAGCAGAAAATACAAGTTATGAATAAGAAAAAAATAATCATCGCCCTAGGAATAGTAATCTGCCTGATAATCATAACCGTTTTATTATACTCCTTAATCACAAAATCAGAAATCAAAACCTGCGAACAAATCAATGATGAATTATACAATTATGTTCTAGCTATTAAAAACCAAGATCTTACTTACTGCGGCAATACAGGAAATCCTAAATTCTGCAAAGCGCATGTAATGAAAGATACTTCTTATTGTGATACCCAATCAGATAAAGACTATTGCCTAGCAATAATCACTGGAAATGAAAAATTCTGTCCGGCTGAAGACTGGTGGTGCAAAGCAGAGGCCAGCAAGAATATTGCTTATTGTGATAAATTACCAAAAAGAGAACAAGAACAATGCAAAGCAGAAATTGCATTAAATGAAGCATATTATAAACAAGAAGGATTATGCTAATTCTATTTTTAATTTTTTCTTAAAAGACCTATTTATAGAATCTTTTGCTTCTTTAGGATGCATGCCCACGGTTGTGAAGAATGCTATCAAATCTTTAGGAGCTCGCATATCAAAAGGATTTGCAGTAAAAGATGCTATTACTGTTTTAGCTTTATACTTTCTACAGAGCATAATGTTCTGTTTAATTCTTCCGATAATTCTTGCGCTCTGCAATTTAGACGCGTTTAAAATTGTGCTAAATGAAAAACCTACATGAATATTATTTAGATTTGCGAATTTCGCCATAATATGATTAAAACCAGAACCTCTCTGATGCATAAAATCTCTTTTTTGCAGTTCTAAATCAAAAACACAAATCGGTCTTGCTTTTTCAAAAGCTAATCTGGCATCTTTAGGATTTTTAACAAAAGTGTTTATGTCTTTTTGTGTCTTTTTCTCATCTGCTATCAAAGCATTTGTTATCTTTATATCCTGCTTTCCTTTGTAAAACATATTTTTGTGAATATATAAAAAAACTAATTCTTTAAAACCTAATTTTTTAGCCATATCTATGAACTCCTTTTCATTATTTTTAGGCATAACAATATCTTTCATATGTTTGAAATAGAGAGATAATTATATAAAGTTTGTCCTTGTTTATTAGGTATATGGAACGAGTTCAAAAAATCATGGCAGAAGCAGGGATTGCATCTCGACGTAAATGTGAGGAACTAATTAAAGAAGGAAGAGTTAAAATTAATTATGCTATTGTCAAACTAGGAGATACTGCTTCTTTTTCAGATAAAATAACTGTTGATGGCAAATTGATTAAAAAAGAAGAAAAAGTGTATATCATGTTGAATAAACCAGTAGGATATGTAACAACTGTTAGTGAACAGCATGGAATGAAAACAGTAATGCGACTGATTAAAGTAAAAGAACGATTATTTCCTGTTGGTCGGCTGGATAAGAATACAGAAGGATTACTTTTGATAACAAATGACGGAGAATTATCCAACCGATTAATGCATCCTTCTAAGGAAGTTTGGAAAAAATATGAAGTATGGCTAAGCAAACCCTTTAAATCTCTGGAGAAAATTAAAAAAGGAATTGTTATAGATAGAGTTAAAGTTCAACCACGAATTAAAAGTATCCGCGGCAAAACTGTTGTTCTTGAAATTCATGAAGGCCGCAAACATATTGTTAGAAAAATGTTTGGCAATATGGGCTATAATGTTACAAAATTACGTCGAACTCAAATAGGACCACTTAAATTGGGTAAACTTGGAAAAGGCACCTGGCGGTATTTGAAAAAGTATGAGTTGAAAGGGTTGATGTTTAAGAGATAATTTATTTAAAAGGTTTTACTTTAATTTTATAACTTCGTTTCTCTCCTGGAGCCAATCTTTCAAACTTTTTAGATTCAGAAAAATAATTTTGGCCTTTAATAACCGGTAATTGACTTGTATGTTCAATACACACCATTCCTGCATCTCTGCCAGGACTCCAAAGTATAACATTTGAATAATCATTACTCGAAACATTTACCCCTAAACTTGATTTTCTATCTTGATATTTAATGAAATTTATTCCTTCAAGAGCAAGAGCTGCTTTTGGACCTTGAGAAGCTTTAATAACTTGTTCTAAACTTACTAATTCTTTTCCGGCCTCATCAAGAAAAACATTATTTTTAATAAAACCCAAAACATTAAACGCGGGATGCCATGCAATCATATAAGGCATCTCGACTTTTGATTGATTAGTAATAGTTAATTCACAAAGTAAGGAATCTTCTATAAGTCTGAAACTTTTTTCAAGTGTATAGGGAAGCCATTTTACTCTCTCGGGCCTTCCACTATCTGGTTTAAATTTGGAGTTAACTATATCTTTTCCATCATATTCTTGTAATAGAATTACATAATTTTCGCCAGTTGATTGAACAATAAACGGAAGCGGGGATGTATGTCTTGCGATTCCATGTTGATCTAACGAAAATTCTTGATCTCCAACTTTTACTCGATAATCTTTTACAGGCCCAAACACTGGAAACGGAACAATCTCAGAATTACTCCAACCATTTCCTTGCCAAGTAGGACTGCCGCCATTGTGAAAAAAATCTACTATGCCTAAGCTAAGACTAACTAACTGTCCATTCTCTGGATTTACCCTTGCACTAAGGTCTCTGTCTCTTAAATTAATTTGGTTTGACATTTTAATTTCTTATATTATTAGATGTGTTCTAACCTTATAAAGCTTCACTCAACTCGGCTTCTTTACAAACGCTAAGATTTGACAAGTTCTGCAGACTTCTGATCTTGAAGGTTCTTTACACTCTTTACAAGCATTTAATTTTTTATCTGTTTTGAATTTCGCTTTTAAGTCTGGAAGTGTTTTTAGAAGGTAATCGATTATGTTTTCTTTAATGTTTTTGTAATCTTTTTCTAAATCATTTAACATATTTCTAATATAATTTCTGTAAGCATCAACTGCACAAGGGCATCGGCCATACTTTACAGGAAAATTCATTATTTTTGAATACTTTTCAACATCTTTCTCACTAGTTAAGTATAAAGGTTTTATTCTAGGAACAAATTTTGAATCTTTAATCAATCCTGGCGCAGATCCAAGTCTTGCATTCATTTCCTGCTTGTTTTTTAACAAGTTCATCATGAATGCCTGAGCTTCATCATCTAAATTATGACCTGTAACAACTTTTGTTGCACCTAATTTTCTAGTGTATAAATTAACCAAGTATCGTCTTAAAACTCCGCAAACAGTACAAGACTGCAAATTCCAACCCCTAGATTTAATCAAATCTACTATGTGACACAAAGCAGCACCATACGCTTCTCTAAAGGATACAGTATGAAGTTTAATATCCTGTGTTTTACAGAACTCTTGAATATTTTTCAGGTTTTCTTCAGTATATTTACCGATTATCACATCAATTGTTAATGCTTCAACTTTATAACCGAGCTTTTTTAGAACGTAAAGAACTGCTGTTGAATCTTTACCACCTGAAACAGCTACTAATAGTTTATCTTTTGGACTGATTAAATCAAACTCCTTAATCGTATCTGTAATTTTGTTTTCAAAATCCTTAACAAACTCGTTTTCTGAACTCATTTAGCTTTTCCTCGATTTGTTTTTCATTAAATGTAGAGAGTGGGCGATAGATTGGAAGAGTATAAGGGCGTTCTTGAATAGAATCTAAAGTATCATTCACAATAATTGCTTTTGATCGCTTTTCTTTTGCAAAATCTTTAATTTCTTTATCGCTTTTTAAGATTTTAAGCTCGACTTTAGAACCATATACATACTTTGACAATAAATCTATACTGTGTTTTTCTTTTGCAACACAAAAAACATTACAGCCACGTTTTAACATAAGAAGAGAGGATAATAGAGAAGATTCATCTTCAACTATTACAATAACATTTCCTTCAACACCTACTGGAAGACCTCCTGGACCTCTTATTTTCTCTGTAAATAAGTAAACATCTCCGTCGATAATTTCCGCGTATAGAATTACATCGGGATTTTTCAAATTAACATTTGCTTTTGTATGATATTGTATAAAAGAACCAAGATCTCTCATGAAATCTGGAGATTTAACAGGAAAATTTTTGTCTAATCTCTGACATTTTACACAAAAAGATTTATTTGTTATACCTTCTTTTACCAAATCTAATGCTTTTTGCTTTATTTCATCCATATTAAAGCCAACATTAACTGCTTTTGAAAAAGAACTTATACCAAAAACACAATTTAATTGCTTGCAATCATTAATCCCAAAAATTAATATTCTTCCATGGGGTTTTCGTATGCTTGTAAACTTAATTTTATTCCTATCTAAGCAGGATCTTATATTATTAATTAATTTTCGCTCAAACATAATTCTATTTTTTCCTTTAAGTCCGATTTCAGAGTATCGGACAATGATAGAACTCATTTTTTCTTTTGAAAATCCTCAATTGCTTTATGTAATGCATCAACAGCTAATAAGGAACAATGCAATTTAGGTGCAGGAACGCCACCTAACTCTTTGACCAACTCATCTTTTGTTATTTTTAATGCTTGCTCAATTGTTTTATTTTTTGCAATATCACATAATAAATCTGAAAAAGCCAAAGCCGCTGCACAGCCCAATGTTTCAAATTTAACATCTTTTATCACATTATTTTCAACTTTAAGGTATAAATGCATTACATCTCCACAATTTCTATTGCCAACTACACCTACACCGCCAGGATTTTCTATTTTACCTGCATTTACAGGATTACGAAAGCGCTTTAAAACCTCATCAGAATATTTAAAACTCATTTTAAAGGAGAAATACCTCTTAATTTTTTAATGATTCCTCTAACAGATTCAATTGTGTAGTCTAATTCTTCTTTAGTTGTGTATTTGCTTAAAGTAAATCTTATAGTGCCGTGTGCGTCTTCTGATTTTAAACCAATTGCTTTTAACACATGACTTGACTCTAATTTAGAAGAAGTACAAGCAGAAGAAGTTGTAACTGCAACTCCTTTGTCATCCAAAGACAATAAAATTGATTCTCCTTCAACATTTTTAAAAGAAATGCTGACATTATTACATAATCGATTGTCCTGACTGCCATTAAGAGCTGTTCCTTTGATTTTTAATAATTCATTGATAAGATAATTACGAAATTCAGTAATATTTTCAATATTCTTTTCAGTTATCACTTCAACAGCTTTTGCAAAACCAATAATTCCAGGAACATTTTCTGTTCCAGACCTTTGATTAAACTCTTGATGTCCGCCATCAATCTGTTTTTTCAGTTTTGTGGCTTTTTTTATGTATAATGCCCCAATTCCTTTAGGGCCGTGCAGTTTATGAGCTGAAAAAGAAGCTAAGGTTATATTTTCTTTTTTAACATCAATAGGAACTTTAGCAAAAGACTGAACAGCATCAGTATGAAACACAATATTATTTTCTTTGCAAATGTTTCCTATCTCATTTATGTTTTGTATTGTTCCTATTTCATTATTTGCATGCATTATCGAAACTAAAACAGTTTTATTTGTAATAGAATTTTTTAATTGCTCTAGATTAACAAAACCGTTTTTGTCAATAGCAACATAAGTAACTTCAAAACCTTTTTTTCCCAAAGCTTTGCAAATATTTAAAACAGCAGGATGCTCAAATTCAGAAGTAATAATATGATTTCCCTTATCTTTTAATTGAAAAGCAGTTCCTTTAATTGCCAAATTATTAGATTCAGAACCTCCGCCAGTAAAAATTATTTCTTCAGGTTCTGCATTTATCTTTTCAGCAATAACCTTTCTTGACTGTTCAACAGCATCTCTTGCTTCCTGCCCCCAAGAGTGCAGACAAGAAGCATTACCATATTTTTCTAAAAAATAAGGCTGCATAACTTCAACTACTTCTTTAGCTACTTGTGTAGTTGCGGCATTATCTAGATAGACTTTTTTCATATAGAATTTTAGCTTCCATGAGTTTATAAAGGTTATGTAGGCATTCCTCTATAAGTGTACGAAAGCTTTTTAAACCAACTATTAATCCTATAACCCATGGTTGAAGGCAAGAAAAGATCAAGAACATTCAGAAGAGTGTTTAAAAAAACACCTGGCGGAAAAACAAAAAAAGTCTATCTAAAAAGAAAGCCAGGAAAAGCACAGTGCGCAGACTGCGGAGCTTATCTAAAAGGAGTTCCACGTGAACGGCCTTACAAGATGCAGAACATGCCAAAAACCAAAAAAAGGCCTGAACGCCCATACGGCGGAAAGCTTTGTTCTAAATGCACACGAAAGAAAATCATAGGACAAACAAGAGCTACTTCCAAGTAGAATAGGTAACTGCTACTAAATGATTGGAAGAAGGAGGAAATAAAATGATTGAAGTTGGAAGAATTTGTGTTAAAATCGCAGGAAGAGATGCAAACAAAAAATGCATAATAGTTGATATTCTAAAAGGACAATATGTAATGATAGACGGCGAAACAAGAAGAAGAAAATGCAATCTAGCACATCTAGAACCTCTTGATGACAAAATTAATATTAAAAAAGGCGCAAGCCATGATGAAGTTAAAACAGCTTTAAAGAAAATAAGTCTTGAAACAAGAGAAACAAAACCAAAAAAGAAAACAGTAAGACCAAGAAAGCTAAGAAGAAGCAAGTTGGCTAAGAAAGAAACTCCGGCAGAGAAGAAAGCAAAGAAAGTTGTGAAAGGGACAACAAAGGGAGCAACTAATGCCGAGAAAGCGCCAGAAAAGAAATAATTTCTTTTTTTACCCAGAGAGCTTTGCTCAAGGGGCACAGAAAAGCTTTGCTTTTCTTGTGAATCTTTGATTTTTCTAGTGTTTTATTATTTTAAATAATTCTGACAAATTTAACTCAAAACCGGCAACTGGCATGTCAAGGCCCCAGGCGTTTAGAACAAACGGGTGAACTTCTCCAACAAAACCAATTTCTTTATTATTTACAATTACCTTTGCTGCTCTTCCTGAGATAAACGAGTTGTGATCAAAATCTTCATAACTTGCTTCAACACCACAAACTCTTAAAACCACATCAATTGACTGCCTTGCTTCTGTAAAACTAGAATTAATATGAGTAGAAACACCCGCAATATGTTCATCATCACTAACAATATCATTATTACGTATATTAATTAAACCCTGCTCAAAAATCTTCTGAGGAAAATCAACATGCTTGTTATGCATTAAAACATCCATTAAACCAGGCAATAACCAAGATCTTAAAACAGAAAAACCAGCAGACATAGGATTATTAATCTCAACAATATCCACGCCCCTCTTAAGATTCATCCTATCAACCAAAACCTCTTTAGAAGTCAGAATCGAGCTTAAAATCTCTTGATAACCCAAACCGGTAACAATATCCCTTAACTTATCAACATCCTCCTGTAAATCAAAAGTTTCTCCAACAGAATAAGTAGACAAAGGAGATGCTTCAATATTATTAAATCCATACATAATACCAACATCCTCAATAATATCAACAGAATGCATAATATCATTTCTAAAACAAGGGATTTCAACAACAGGATTTTTAAAATTAAAACGAGCCATTTCTAATAATCTCTTAATATCCGAATCTTTTAATTCTAAACCTAAAATT